>CAMAYR010000062.1 GCA_945862355.1 Devosia equisanguinis
GGAAACACAGTTCGCAGCGGCGAGGAATCCGCCATCACAATTTGCAAGGAAATCCACCGACAGGCGTGGAAATCCTGCAACTCGGCGCAAAGCTATCGGCGCGATCAGCTCGCAAAATCAATGCGCTGGAAAAACTTCACGGCCGACGAGATACCAGCCAGGCGCCATGAGCGCGCGTTTCAGACCACCGGCTTCAACTTCTTGTCGAGAACGTCGAGCACCCGGCCGAGATCCGGGCCTCGCTTGAGGATCAGCCCGTTGGGAGCAACGACGGAGTAGGCACCTTGCTTGCGTGCCAACTGCGGGTTCTTCTCGATGCGATAGAGCGGAAACTCAGTCGCGCGGCGGAACACCGAGAAGACGGCTTTCTGCGCGCCGAAATCCATCGCATAGTCCCGCCACTCGCCCGCGGCGACCATCCGCCCATAGAGTGACAGGATTTCCATCAGCTCGGCCCGCGTGAAGCTGACCTGACGCGCCTGAGGCAGCGCGCCGGTCCCCGGGGCGAAGAAACTTGCTGAAGATCTCCGGCTGACGGTTGGGCCATCGGCTGCCGCCCGTCGCCGCAATGGTATCGGTTCGCTGTCGCTCAACCGCGCCTCCTTCACGAGATTGTCACCCACTGTCGCGTGACGAGGCGGCGATTGCAAGACTGGCGTTGTTCCTGGCCGGCGTTGACCGCTGTCCTCGCGCACTTGCAGAGCGATGGGGCGACCCACGTGCCGCGTGTCACTGGCGGGGGAGAAGCAATTGCCCCGACTTCTCCTCGGCCCGGCCGCGATCCTGCCCGAAATCTACGTCATAAGACTATTGTCTCGCGGCTCGGAAGCACGTGCGAGGCTCTGGACCTCAGCCCCCAGCCCCCCCGGGGCCAAGCTGGCTTCCGGGCCGCCTTAGACGTCAGCCATCATGTTCTGATACCTGACCAGCCGGCGGATCGGTTCCCTCAACCGGTCCGCCGCGCCGTCATGGTTGCTCGGGTGAAGAGTTGCGCGGGTGAAGAGTTAGCTCGTCGTGAGCGCGGCGTCACTCGACCATCCAGGCCGCGCCGAGGATGCGGCCGCCGTTGTCTGCCTGGAGCAGGACCGCGCAACGATCACCGGCCTTGGTCATTACAGTGGCCGGTAGCTCGATCCGCATTCCCTTGCCCGACCACATACCGACCGGCGTTATGTCTCGCACTACGTTGTGGTAGGTCATCATGCGACCGCGGTTTTCGCCGCGCTTGATTTTGACATCCACGTGCGGGCTCACGATCGCGAGCCACACCGTTGCCGGTTCCCGGGCAGCATTGCCGGCGTAGTCGCCGATGTCGATGACCACGCGATCGGCCTTGCTCGTCGCGGTCACGGTGATACGGCCAGTATTGAGGCCCTTTGCCGTCGCAGCGATCGCCTTGTCGATTGCGTCCTTCTGGCTGCCGATGGCTTGCGCCGTACCGTTGATCACCATCTGGGGCGTGTAGACGTTGCCAGTGCCAAGCGCTTTGGCGTAACGCCTCTGTCGAGCGGCGTGCTTGGGATTGGCCAGGGTATCTTTCCAGCCAAGGTGGTCCCAGTAGTCCACGGACAGCGACAGCGCGATCAGGTCGGGGCGCGCGGCGTAGGTTTGGAGCAGTGTATCCGCCGCAGGACACGACGAGCAGCCCTGGCTGGTGAACAGCTCGAGGACGGACGGCGTCGGCGCCGGCTGCTGGGCGACGGCGGCCGGAGCGGCGGCCATGCACAACAGGACTGTCAACCATCCGATCCGCAACGCTCGTCTCCTTTTCCGATCAGGCTGTGCGAAATCTTAAAAAGCGAAGCTTCCAACAGTGCCTTTCCGAAGCCGCCGTCCCGACGCCACCTTCAGTCCTGGTCTCCGAGCGCATCGACATTACTGAGAACGTTCGGTGACAGTGCAGATATGATCCTGCGGTAAATAAACAGCCAGTCACGAATGGGTGATGCCGCGCCGTTATCGGCACATGTTGATCGCCTCGACTGAAGCTGCCCACGTTTCTCGACCCGGGGAGCACAGCGGGAGGGGAAGCAAAAAAGGGCCCGGCGACAGCCGAGCCCCCTCTCGATCGCGTGTCGCAGTAACTCAGGCCGCTGCCAGATTGCGCAGAACGTAGGGCAGGATGCCGCCGTTCCTGTAGTACTCGAGCTCTTCGGCCGTATCGATCCGGCAGATAACCGGCACTTCCTTCTTCGATCCGTCCTGCGAAGTGATCTCGAGGATCATGCGCTGGCGCGGTTTCACTTCGGAGAGGCCGCGGATGTTGACGATCTCGTCGCCCTTCAGGCCGAGCGACTGCCAACTCGTGCCTTCTTGCTCGTAGACGAACGGCGCGACACCCATGCCGACGAGGTTGTTGCGGTGGATGCGTTCGAACGACTGTGCGATCACGGCGCGCACGCCGAGCAGCAGCGTTCCTTTCGCCGCCCAGTCGCGCGAGGAGCCGTTGCCGTACTCGATGCCGCCAAACACCACGAGGGGCACGGCCTCGGTCTTGTAGCGCTCAGCCGCGTCGAAGATGGACATGGTGTCGCCCGAGGGGTGATGCTTCGCCCAACCACCCTCTTTCACCGCGCCCGATACGTCCTGCGTGGTGAAGTTCTTGATGCGGATGTTGGCGAAAGTGCCGCGCATCATCACCTCGTGATTACCGCGCCGCGTGCCGTACTGGTTGAAGTCAGCGGGCCGCACCTGCCGCTCGAGCAGATAGCTTCCCGCCGGGCTGGCGCGCGCAATGTTGCCGGCCGGCGAGATGTGGTCGGTGGTGATCTTGTCCCCGAGCAGCGCCAGGATGCGCGCGCCCTCGATGTCCTTCACCGGCTGCGGCGTCTTGGTCATGCCTTCGAAGTAGGGCGGGTTCTGTACGTAGGTGCTGCCTGAGTTCCAAGCGTAGGTGAGGCCGGTCGAGGTCTTGATCTTGGCCCACTCCGCATCGCCCTTGAACACGTCCGCATACTTCTCGCGGAACAGCTCGCGGGTGACGTTCTTGACGATAAAGTCGGCGATCTCCTTGTTGGACGGCCAGATGTCCTTGAGGAACACGTCCTTGCCGTCCGTGTCCTTGCCGAGCGGCTCGGTCGTCAGGTCGGTGTTTATGGTGCCGGCGAGCGCATAGGCGACGACGAGCATCGGTGAGGCCAGATAGTTGGCCTGTACGTCGGGGCTGACGCGGCCTTCGAAGTTGCGATTGCCGGAGATGACGGCGCCAGCGATCAGGCCGTTATCGTGGATCGCCTTGGCGATCTCATCGTTGAGCGGCCCCGAATTGCCGATGCAGGTGGTGCAGCCGACCGCGACGAGATTGAACCCGATCTGGTCGAGATACTTCTGCAGGTCCGCCTTCTGGAGGTACGCACCGACGACCTGGCTTCCAGGCGCCAGCGAGGTCTTGACCCACGGCTTCTGCGTCAGGCCCTTTTCGACTGCGTTGCGAGCGAGCAGACCCGCGCCGATCAGCACGGAAGGGTTCGACGTGTTGGTGCAGCTCGTGATCGCCGCGATCACGACGTCGCCGTGGCCCAACGTCCAGTCACGGCCTTCCACCTCGACGCGCTTATTCAGCTCGCCCGGCTTCTTGTATTCCTTGTCGAGCGCCTCGGCGAAGCCCGCCTTGACCTTCTCGAGCGCCACGCGGCCCTCTGGGCGCTTCGGGCCTGCCATCGACGGCACGACGTCGCCCAGGTCGAGCTCGAGCATGTCGGTGCAGATCGGATCCGCCGTTCCGGCAATCCGGAACATGCCCTGCGCCTTCGCGTAGGCTTCGACAAGGGCGAGCTGGTGGTCCTCGCGGCCGGACATCCTGAGATACGACAGCGTTTCGCCGTCGACTGGGAAGAAGCCGCAGGTCGCGCCGTACTCCGGCGCCATGTTGCCGATCGTCGCGCGGTCGGCCAGCGCCATCGCGTCGAGACCGGGGCCGAAGAACTCGACGAACTTGTTCACCACGCCCTTCTTGCGCAGCATCTGAGTGACGGTGAGCACGATGTCGGTGGCGGTTATGCCTTCGCGGGCCTTGCCCGTGAGCTTGAAGCCGACGACCTCGGGGATCAGCATCGACTGCGGTTGGCCAAGCATGGCGGCCTCTGCCTCGATACCGCCGACGCCCCACGCGAGAACGGCAAGGCCGTTGACCATCGTGGTGTGGCTGTCGGTTCCAACGCAGCTGTCGGGATAAGCGATGGTGGCCCCGTCGGTCAGCGTGCCGGTGAATACGGTCTTGGACAGATACTCGAGATTGACCTGGTGGCAGATGCCGGTGCCGGGGGGCACGACGCGGAAGTCCTGGAAGGCGCCCTGGCCCCACTTGAGGAAGTTGTAGCGCTCGCCGTTGCGCGAATACTCGAGCTCGACGTTCTTGGCGAACGCGGCGTTGGATCCATAGCTGTCGATGATCACGGAGTGGTCGATCACGAGATCTACGGGCACCAGCGGGTTGATCTTCTTCGGGTCGCCGCCGAGCGCGACCATGCCGTCTCGCATCGCAGCGAGATCGACGACTGCGGGCACGCCGGTGAAGTCCTGCATCAGCACGCGGGCAGGGCGGAAACCGATCTCCTTGCTGGACTTACCGCCGTTGCGGGCCCACTCGGCCATGGCCTCGATGTCGGCCTTCGTCACCGACTTACCGTCCTCGAAGCGGAGCAGGTTCTCGAGCAGAACCTTCATGGAGAACGGCAGATTGGAGATGCCGGCCAGCCCGTTTTTCTCGGCGTCCGGCAGAGAGTAGTAGGCGTAGTCCTTGCCTTCGACCTTCAGCGTCTTGCGGCACTTGAAACTGTCTTTGGAGACGGGAAGCGCGGTCACGGTTTCTCTCCTCTGCGATGTGATCGAAAGGGCCGCGACGCCGTAGTGACGGACGGATGGGCGAAACGCCCATGATGCGCGGTCGGTGCGCCTTCTTTACTGGCAGGAAAGCGCGATGAAAAGGGGCTGATACCGGCCCACCGAAGGATTGACTCGAGCGTCGAGGCGGTGGGCCGGTATCACACTTGTGCTTGCGCGCAGCCGCGACCCCAACCCTGCGCGCGCATACCTCCAAACCAAATGCCCGCCGACGGGTCGAACATTTGGTTTTCCGGTATGACAGGGGCTGCGAGCGCTGCGGGGGCTGGTTTCCCGGCAAATTTTCGGGATCACCGGACCCCGATGGCGCTGCGTCTGCTGGCAAAGCCTCGTCCATTGGTTATGTTGGGTGCCGAAGCAGAAATTCCAGGCAGGAACATGCAACTCATCGCCCGAGATCTCGCCATAGACCGCGGCGGCCGACGCATCGTCGATCGGGTATCGTTCACCGTGGCGTCGGGCGAGGCGCTGGTGCTGACGGGCCCCAACGGCGCTGGCAAGACGACGTTGATACGCGCCATTGCGGGGTTCTTGCCGGTCGCGGAGGGCGAGGTCCGGCTCGACGGTGGGACTGCCGACACCGAGATCGCCGAGCAGAGCCATCTCGTCGGGCACCGCGACGGCATCAAGGGGGCAATGACGGTTGCAGAGAACGCCGGTTTTTTCTCCCGTTATCTCGGCAGCGCGCCGAATGGGCCGCGAAGCGGGAAGGGCTCGGGGCTCGTCCATAGTGCTCTTGAGCGTCTCGGGCTCGCAGGCCTTGCCGACGTGCCGGCGGCCTGGCTTTCCGCCGGTCAGCGTCGTCGTCTCGGCCTGTCCCGGCTGTTGCTGGCCGAGCGCCCGCTGTGGCTGCTCGACGAGCCGACGGTTTCGCTCGATGCGAGCGCAGTCGAGACGCTGGCGGGGATCGTCGGCGAGCACCTCGTCCGCGGCGGGATCGTGATCGCAGCGACCCATATTCCGCTCGGTCTCGCCGACGCTCGCGAGCTGCGCATGGGCGGCGCGTGACGTGCTGCCAGCCTTATTCGATGTCCTCGATCTCGGCCGAGCCGGAGCCGCCCTTCATGCGGTGCGCCAGTGCCGACTCGATGAATGGATCGAGGCCGCCGTCCAGCACGTCGTCGGGCGAGCTGCTCGTCGTGCCGGTGCGGAGATCCTTCACGAGCTGATAGGGCTGGAGCACGTAGGAGCGGATCTGATGTCCCCAACCGATGTCCGTCTTGGCGGCCTGGTCGGCCTGCGCCTTGGCTTCGCGGAACTTCAGCTCGCGCTCGTACAGGCGGGATTTCAGGCGCTTCATGGCCGTGTCGCGGTTCTGGTGCTGGCTTCGCCCTTCCTGGCTGAACACGGCGATGCCGGTCGGCTTGTGGACGATGCGAACCGCCGACTCGGTGCGGTTGACGTGCTGGCCGCCGGCACCCGACGAGCGCGTGAACGACACATCGAGATCCGCCGGATTGAGGTCTATCTGGATCGTATCGTCGACCACCGGTGAGACCACGACGGAGGCGAAGCTCGTGTGGCGCCGCGCGGCGGAATCGAACGGCGAAATCCGAACGAGGCGATGCACGCCGGCTTCCGTTTTCAGCCAGCCATAAGCGTTCTCGCCTTTGACCTCCAGTGTCGCGGATTTGATGCCTGCCTCCTCGCCGTCGCTCTGGTCGGTCAACTTGACCTGGAAGCCGTGCTTCTCGGACCAACGCATGTACATGCGCAGCAGCATCTGGGCCCAGTCCTGGCTTTCCGTGCCGCCGGCGCCGGCGTGAACCTCGAGCCAGGCGTCGTTGCCGTCGGCCTCGCCGGAGAGCAGCGCCTCGACCTCGCGTTTGGCAACCGAACCGGACAGCACGCGCAGCAGGCTCTCGCCCTCAGAGATCGTCGCCTCGTCGCTCTCGGCCTCGCCGAGCTCGATCAGCGTCGTGGCGTCCTCGAGCTCGGTGGAGAGCTGCTTGTAGATGTTGATCTGCTTCTCGAGCTGCTGGCGCGCGCGCATCAAGCGCTGCGCGTTGGCAGCGTTCGACCACAGACCCGGATCCTCGGACTTGTGGTTCAGCTCTGCCAGGCGTTCTTCAGCAGTATCCCAGTCAAAGATGCCTCCGGAGGAGAGCCAGCGACTGGGTGATGGTGTCGACGAGCTTCTGGGCCTCGGCGCGCATGGGCAAATCCAATCGTATAGGAGGGTGTTGAGTGCAGCCGATATAGGGACGGCTGCAGGTCGTGTAAATGCGGCAGCGTCTGCTCAGGTGGAGGGCTGCGTCACCAGGCGCCGAAGCCCGGGCGCGGATCACGCGGCGGCGGCCGGCGCGGTGGCCCCGAGAAGGCATAAGGATCGCGAACGGCGTTGCCGGATCTGCCGCGGTCGCCATCGAAGGAGACCTGCTCGAAGCCGAGGAACGACGACCCGTCATCGGGCTCCTCGCCGGGCTTGAAGTACTCCGGGATGGCTTCGCCCTCGCCGCGGCTGGCCCTCAGGCCCGTGGTCTTATTGACCCACACCTGCTTGAGGCCGGGCGGCATGCGGAACGGTACAGCCTTCTTGTCGGCCAGCGCCATCTTCATGAAGTTGCCGAAGATCGGAGCCGCAATCTGTCCGCCGGTCGTTGCCTTGCCCATCGGCTTGGGGTTGTCGTAGCCGACGTAAACACCGACCACGAGGTCCGGCGAGAAGCCAACGAACCATACGTCCTTGCTGTCGTTGGTCGTGCCGGTCTTGCCGGCGAGGGGCGTGGAAGGCAGGAACTTGCGGATTACGGTGCCCGTGCCGCGATTGACCGCGCCTTCGAGCATCGACGTCATCTGATATGCCGTGTGCGGGTCGATGATCTGGCGGCGCTCGTCGACCACATCCGGCTCGGGCTGGTTCTGCCAAGTCTGCGACTTGCAGTTGTCGCAGCCGCGCTGATCGTGCCGCCAGACCGTTTTGCCCCAGCGGTCCTGGATCCGGTCGATCAGGGTGGCGCGGACCTGCTTGCCACCGTTGGCGAATGCGGCGTAGGCCGTCACCATGCGCACCACGGTGGTCTCGCCGGCTCCGAGCACCATGGCGGGCAGTGGCGGCAGGTCCTCGTAGGCGCCGAAGCGCTTGGAGTATTCCACGATGATCGGCATGCCGAGATCCTGACCGAGACGCGCGGTCATCATATTGCGCGACTTCTCGATGCCGGCGCGCAGCGTGGCTGGACCCGAGCCCTGGCCTCCACCGTAGTTCTCCGGCTTCCACTCCTTGCCGGGTGACGACTCGATGATGATCGGCTCGTCGAGAACGATGGAGCTGGGTTTGTAGCCGTTCTCGAGGGCGGTGGCATAGACCAGCGGCTTATAGGACGATCCGGGCTGTCGCTTGGCCTGCAGAGCGCGGTCGAACTGGCTGATCTCGTAAGAAAATCCACCGGCAACGGCGAGCACGCGGCCGGTGTGCGGGTCCATTGCGAGACGACCGCCGCCGACGTCGGGTATCTGCATCAGCGACCACGGTCCGGCGACATTATTAGGGTCCTTGGGAGCGACCCAGATGACGTCGCCGATGCCGACGACCTCGCCGGGATCTTTCGGTACCGGCCCCTTGGACACATCCGTGGCACGGAACTTGCCCGCCCAACGCATTTCCTCATGCCCGACGCGCACCGCCTCGCGCTCCTTGGGAAGCTGGCCGCCCTGCTGCATCGCCGGACGCAGGCCGACGAGGATGTTGCCGCGGGTAACCTCGAGCACGACACCGAGCCGCCAGGGTGCGATGTCCGTCGCCACGTCGATCTGCGACAGGCGCACGCCCCAGTCGCCGCTCACGTCGATCTTCTGGACGGCGCCGCGCCATCCCTTAGTACGGTCGAAATCGACGAGCCCCTGCTGCAGCGCCTTGTAGGCGTACTGTTGCAGCTTGGGATCGAGCGTCGTACGTACCGACAGGCCGCCGCCGTAGAGCTTGTCCTCACCGTATTGGGCGAGGAGGGTGCGCCGCACGTCCTCCGCGAAGAAGTCCGAGGCGAACACATGGGCACCGAAATTGCGGAACTTGACGGTCAGCGGCGTCGCCTTGGCGGTCTCGGCATCGGCCTTAGTGATGAAGCCGTTGCTCGCCATCTCTTCGATGATCCAGTTGCGGCGGGCGGTGGCTTCCTTCGTTCTACGGTAGGGATGGTAATAGCTCGGCGCTTTCGGCAAAGCGGCCAGATAGGCCGCTTCCTCGATGGTGAGGTCCTTCAGCTCCTTGCTGTAGTAGGTGAGGCTGGCCGCCGCGACGCCATATGCGCCGATGCCGAGGAATATCTCGTTCAGATAGAGTTCCAGGATCTGGTCCTTGGAGAACGCGCGCTCGATGCGCGTGGCCAGGATCGCCTCGCGGATCTTGCGGTCGAACGTGCGCTCGCTCGACAGCAGCATGTTCTTGGCGACCTGCTGCGTGATGGTCGAGGCGCCCTGCAGGCCACCGCGGCCGGTGAGCTTGGTCTCCACGAACTTGACCGCGGCGCGACCGATGCCGATGAAGTCGAGGCCGTTGTGCTCGTAGAAGCGCTTATCCTCGGCCGATAGGAAGGCGGAGCTGACGAGCTTTGGAATGGTGTTGATCGGAACGAATATCCGGCGCTCGCGAGCGTACTCCTTGATCAGGGAGCCGTCGTGGGCGTGAATGCGTGTCATCACCGGTGGCTCATAGGCCGCGAGGCGCTCGTAGCTCGGCAAATCCTTGGAAGCCTGCCAGAGGATGTATCCGGCCGCCGCAGCACCCACCATGATCAATGCGACGCCGGCAGCGAATGCGAAACCGAGCAGACCGAGCAACGCGCTGCGATGGCGCTTCTTGCGCAGTTTCGGTTTGGGCGGCGGTGGCAGAATCGGCGATCGCATACGTGTCTCTTCGAGCTGGCTGGCTAGACGTCGGATCGGTGGCCCCGACAATCACCGGAGACCACGCCCCGGTTACCGCGCACGCAAGGCCCGCCTAGACCGGCCGCAGCACACAGCGGATATATCACACATCTTTGTGGCGACACCTCGCCAATTCGGCGAAATCCCGCCCGCTGTGCATTCGCGCGGACAGCGCCCGACTAACGGCCCCAATTCCTGGTCTCATCCGACCTTAAAGCACGAGGATGCCAGCGGGGCTTCCTGTCCGTTGGATAAAACTGATTCGCCACCATAGGGTTAGCGACCGCTCTTCCGTGTACGTGTTTGCCATGCGGCGAAACGCCGGACAAGGGGTCAGCGACCGACTGCGGCGTCGCGTTTGGAGAAGAACGCATCTACGGCCGATGCGATGGTGGCGGCGAGCTGACGTTGCCCTTCGGAATTTGCGAGCCGGGCCATGTCCTGGGAATTGCTCATGTAGCCGAGCTCGATCAGCACAGCGGGAACATCGGGCTGTTTCAATACCTTGAAAGCTGCCGAACGCTGAGGGTCTTTGGCCAGTGGCACCCGGCCTCGCATGGTGGACAGCAGGAGGCCGCGGAAAGTGACCGAATAATTCGCCGTCTCTCTTTGCACCAGGTCGAACAGGATGCTGCGCACTTGATCCTCGGCGGATGCCGGCACGGCCGCGAGCCCTGCCACCACGTCGGCGGCGTTCTCCTTTTCCGCCAGCCGGCCGGCGCGATCGTCGGAGGCCCGCTCGGAGAGAATGTAGACCGTAGCGCCCCTTACGGCCTGAGCCAGCTCCTTTTCCGCCAGCGCGTCCGCGTGGATTGAGACGAACAGGTCCGCACCTTGTCGTCGGGATTGGCTGACGCGCTGATCGAGCGACACGAAAGTGTCCGTCTGCCGGGTCATTTGCACGTCGTAGCGGCGGCTCTGCGAGAGGATGTTGCGCAGATGCAACGCGACGGCGAGCGTCACGGTTTTCTCCGTCAGCCCCGTCTCGGCCACGGCGCCGGGGTCCACCCCGCCGTGGCCGGGGTCGAGCATGACCACCGGACGGCGCTTGGATGCGGGGGCTTTCGTCGGCGCCGGGCTCGCCTCCTCGTGACGGCCGCCACGGAGTTCCGGGCTGGCTGCGGCTGCCGCCTCTGCGGGATCTACCGAGCCGCGCATGGCCTGGAATTTTTCGGGCGCAACCCTCAACAGGTCGAAACTGAGCGTTCCAGGTTGGCGGGGACCAGCCGCTGCGAATGTCGCGCCCTCGATGGTCGCCGGGCCGGTCAGATCGATGACCATGCGAGAGCGTCCGGCGGCGAACTGGCCATAGCGATACGACTTCACGAGACCCTTTCCGCGCGTCCCGGAGCCGGGCGGAAGCCTGAAGTCGAGATCGGCAACGTCGATTATCGCACGGTAGGGCTCGTCGAGCATGAACATGCTGGCGACGACCGGGCGGCTCACCTGAACCCGAACAGTGGTTCGGTTGGCGTCGCCTTCGAGCCGCAGCCCCGTGACCCGAGGCCGGTCCGGCCGCGGCTGGGGCTGCCGGCGGCTGACCGCGGCAGACCAACCGCCGCTGGGGCTCGGGGACCGCTGCTCTTCTTGCGACGGCGCGCGCTTCGTGTCCTGTGCCCAGGCCTGCCAGCTCGTCGATGGGGCCAACGGGAGGCCGGCGATAAGAACCAGGATGGCGACGATCGCGCTGCGCAAGCGGCCGGCGAGCGTCCTGTTCGCGCAGAAGGCGCGGTGGCGCGTCGCCCGCGGCGTGGCCATGGCGCTGATTTTCCATATTTTTTTAAGTCGTTCCGTCACCGGACTGCGTGCCTTGCCTTCTCCGAAACGATCTGCGTCGAACCTCAACGATCTTCACCGAACCTGGCGTGTGCGCCCGGTGAAGGGGTGTGGAGCGAGCCAAGAACTCGTATCGGGGTGGAGAGGACCGAACCCGATTGGTCTCCCGCTCATGCTGCAATAGATCAGATTTTTATTTGGCGTTAACGGGTTGTTACCCGAATCGACACAAAACTGAGATGGCGTCGCTCTGGCGCAACGCCTCGACGACCCCCAACCGACGGTCCAACCGACGCTCTTGCCTCAATCGCGCGGAGCACCTAATGTCGACGCACTTCGAGCGCGAGCGTGCGCCGACGCGTTAGGTGGGTTTGGCTGAGGGTCGGCAGGCGGATGAGCCGCAGCCGCGTCAGTCCTGGCCGATGCGAGCGGTTCACGAGCTAGATCGAGGTGAGCGACGGCGCACCTGTTTCGCTCCTGCTGGTGCAATCGAGGCATCGCCAACCCAGGTCGATTGTGGAACGGCGATAGTTGCCCGGCACTGGCGCGTTTGGCGCGTGCGTCGCGGTGCGGACTTGCCGTGCAACTGCCATCTGACCGGCCAGAAAGGAGCCCGGTTGACGGTGGAGACACTTCAGCGAGTACATTTCAAGTGCTTCTGCCGGATCACGATTCAGCAGATTTCGCCCAGTCGGGCACCCCCGGCACCGGATCAGGCCTCTAGCCATCACCGGTCGCCCAAATTGAGCTGCGAGACCATGCCGAAAGTTACTATGGCAGGGCTGGAGATATGCAGGGCGCCTTGCCTTGCCCCCCAGCCTGCCCGTGACGTTCTTTTCCGGCTGTGGTCCCGGCCAGCTTTCGACTGTCTTTACCCTATCAACCCGAAAGCGCGCGCCCGCGCACTCTCGAGCGTCGACCGTCCGCCTCCGATTGAAACCCAGGCTACGGCGATCGCCCGGCGCAGGCGCCAGGATCCAAGATCATGCCAAACAACA
Organism: Devosia equisanguinis; assembly: GCA_945862355.1. Lineage (GTDB taxonomy): Bacteria > Pseudomonadota > Alphaproteobacteria > Rhizobiales > Hyphomicrobiaceae > CAMDPA01. The sequence continues at coordinate 12,483 of CAMAYR010000062.1, forward strand.
ATTCGAACGGTTCACGGAACCCCTCAGCCAACAACAAGATGCTGATCGACGCCACCCACCCGGAAGAAACACGGGTGGTGGTGCAACGGAACGGACGTGTCGAGGAGTTCGATTTCGAGTCTGCCGCACGCAAGCTGCTCCGCGGAAACATCTATCTCGCGAAGGTCACCCGCGTCGAGCCGTCCCTGCAGGCGGCCTTCGTCGACTACGGTGGTAACCGGCACGGCTTTCTCGCCTTCAACGAGATTCATCCCGACTACTACCAGATTCCAGTTGCCGACCGCCGCGCTCTGATCGAGGCGGAAACGGCCGCCGAGGCCGAGGAGGAGGCGGCCGCCGATCGTGCCGCCGAGGCTGCCGAGCGGCGCTCGCGCCGGCGTGGTGGTCGCCGGCCCGCCGGATCACATCCGGACGACGTCGAGGTGGCAGCGGTCGACGTGTCGTCGCTGCTGCCGCCGGAGGAGCCCAACCAGGCGGACGATGAGCCCGGCTCGGGTGAGCGGGATCGCGAGCACGCCGCAGAGCACGACCCTTCGAGCGACGAGTACGCACAGCGTGCCGCTCCGGAGCGGACCGAGCCCGATGCCTATGTCCGAAGCGAGCCCGTCGTCTTGGATCTGCCGGAGCCTACAGCTGCTCACGAAGCGTCCACTACGGACGAGCCTCGTTCAGAACGCGACGACGATGCCGGCTCGACCGGCTCGGACGCCGACGTTTCGCGGGAGGCAGATCTCGAGACTACGCGGGGACATGATGACCGGTCATATGATGATCGGGTTCCTGCTGCACTCGACGCCGACGATTCGAATGACGATCACGTCGAGACTGTCGATACCGATGAGATCATCGAGACCGTCGATAACGGCAATGGCGTCGAGGCCGAGGATATCGAGACCGTCACCGACAGCGAGGACGTGCTCGAGGAGGTACCCACCCGTCCGCGCCGCCGGCTGCGCTCCTACAAGATCCAAGAAGTCACCAAGCGCCGTCAGGTTCTGCTGGTGCAAGTCGTCAAGGAGGAGCGCGGCACGAAAGGCGCAGCGCTGACCACCTACCTTTCGCTCGCCGGCCGATACACTGTCCTGATGCCGAACACCGCGCGTGGCGGCGGCATCTCGCGCAAGATCACGAATCCGCAGGATCGCAAGCGCTTGAAGGCGATCGCTGCCGAGCTCGACGTTCCGGAGGGGATGGGCCTCATCATCCGCACTGCCGGGGCGGCACGCACCAAGCAGGAGATCAAGCGGGACTACGAGTATCTGCTGCGGCTTTGGGAGAGTGTGCGCGAGTTGGCGCTGAGCTCCAACGCGCCGGCGCTCGTCTACGAGGAAGGCAACCTGATCAAGCGCTCGATCCGCGATCTCTACGGCAAGGAGGTCGACGAGGTCATCGTCGCGGGCCGCACGGCCTACGAGGAGGCGCGCGACTTCATGCGCATGCTCATGCCGAGCCATGCCAAGAACGTTCATCACTACGAGGACCCTGAGCCGCTGTTCACGCGTTACGGCATGGAGCGCCAGCTGAACGCGATGTTCAGCCCTTACGTGCATCTGCGCTCCGGCGGCTATCTCGTCATCAACCAGACCGAGGCGCTCGTCGCCATCGACATCAACTCCGGCAAGTCGACGCGAGAGTTCTCGATCGAGGAGACCGCGCTTTCCACGAACCTGGAGGCCGCCGACGAAATTGCCCGGCAACTCAAGCTGCGCGATCTCGCCGGGCTGGTCGTGATCGATTTCATCGACATGGAGGAGAAGCGCAACAACCGCGCGGTGGAGCGTCGGCTGAAGGACGCGCTGCAGCATGATCGGGCGCGCATCCAGCTAGGTCGAATCTCACACTTCGGGCTGCTCGAGATGTCGCGCCAGCGCATGCGCACCGGCGTGCTGGAGGGCTCGACGACGCAGTGTCCGCACTGCCAGGGCACAGGCATCATCCGCTCGACGGAATCGGTGGCGCTCGCCGTGCTTCGCGGGCTCGAAGATGCGTTGATGGCAGGCCAGCCCGCTTCGCTCACCGCGACCACGATCGCCTCCGTCGCGCTCTACATCCTCAACCACAAGCGCTCCTACATCGTGGAGATGGAAGGTCGCTACGGTGTGACGATCCAGATCCTCGCCAGCGACAAGGTGCAGGGCGCCAACTTCACCATCGATCGGCAGGCGCGCAGCGCCGAGCCGCAGCGCCGGCCCGACCGTAACGCCGTCAACATGGATTGGGGATTCGAGGACGAGGAAGAGGCCGACGCGGATGCCGGCGAGGAGGCGGAGCCCATCTCACGCGGCGAGGAGAGCGCCAGCCAGGAAGGTGACCAGGAGGGTGGCCAGGAAGGTGGACCGGAGGGGGGCCAGGGCGAAGGCCGTCGTCGGCGCCGCCGCCGTCGGGGGCGTCGCGGCGATCGGGAGGGTGGCACGGGGCATCGTTCCGCCCAGGATAGCGGTGACGACAACGTCGATCGGACGATGTCAGGCCATCCAGGCGACGGTCCGCAACCTTACATCGACGAGATCGGCGAGGCCGGTGCCTATGCAGATCGCGGTCGAGGCGGCGGCGAGAGCGGATACGTTGAAAGTGGGGCCGAACCTCATGACGGGGAGGATGGCGACGAGGCAGAGGAAGGTCAGGTGCGGGTGTCTGACGGGGAGGGGCAGACCGACGAGCCTCGGCGCCGGCGTCGCCGTGGTCGTCGTGGTGGCCGCCGCAACCAGGAGCGCGATCGCCAGCCGGTGGCTGAAGGCCAGGACAAAGGGGACGAGCATCTGCCTGCTCCGCATGGGGATGGGGAAGTCGTTATCGCTGAAGCCACTCAGGAGGGCGGGCGGTCGCCTGTGGAGCCGCGCGAGCATGTTCCTGCAACCTCGATCGTCTCGGCCGTGGACAGCGCCGACGGGAAGCATCACCCGGTCGCGGCCAACGGCCATAGTCGTGCGTCCGAGGAGATCGAGGTCAAGGTCGATGTCGAGGCCGAGAAAGGCGCTCGCGTGCCAGAGCCCGTGCCGGAGCCCTTGTCAGAGGTAATCGCTGCGGAACCCGCCGCCGCTGTCGTCAAGCCTGAAGAATCGACGCCCGAGGAGCCGTTGCCTGTCGCTGCCGAGGTAGCGGTTGCCGAGGTCGTCGCTCCCAAGGTCGCCGCTGCCGAAGTCGTGCCGCCGCCGCCGGGGCCTGCGCCGACCCCGCGCAGCGCACCCGTTGCCAGTGAGCCGGTGCTCGAGCGCGTGGTGGTAGGTCCCGATGCGACAGGCAAGGCACCGGAAGACGATGACACGCCGCGGCCGGCCCGCCGGGGCTGGTGGCAGCGCCGCTGATCTGGCCTTCAGGCGCGATCGTCCGCCGTCGAACCACCGGGGTATCGATCGCCAGGAAAAAACTGCTGGGGCCGCTACGGCTCCAGCCTACCGATTAGTCCAGAGGCCGCCACCTTGCTGATGCAGGGTGGCGGCTTCGTTTCGTTTGGCTCGACGAACTATTCGGCTCGGGTTGGGGCTTGTTCAGGTAATATTTAGTTGGATGGCATTTAATGACGCTAAGCCAACAGCTTGTATTGGCCAGTTGAAGCGTGGCGTTAGTCGGAGTGTCGGTTCATGAGCGTATCGGGTGTGGGCTCGCTGGGGGCGATGACCGCAGGCGTGGCGGAGGGTAGCGCGCGTCAGCGCGCGTCGCGCCGGGTCGCGATCGACCTCGTAGGTGTGCTGGATGTGGTGGCCATCGTGGTCGGTGCCATTCTGCCGGCCTGGATCTATGCTTCCGTCGGCGGTCTCGAGATCGAGACGGTCACCGTCATCAAGTCGGCTCTCGTCACGTCGATGCTGTTCTTCGTCTGTATGCAGGCGTGGAACATGTACGATATTACGCGGCTCAACGATCTTCCCGTGTATCCCGCCCGGCTTCTCGCCGCGATCTTGCTGGCGACTTTCGGGGCCCTAGGCCTGGGCGTTCCCTTCACGGTTGCCGAGATCCATCTGTGGGTCTGGTATGCGGCCTGGATTTCTGCGAGCTTCGTGGCGATCCTGTCGACCCGCATCGTGTGCCGCCAATTGCTCGCCCGCATGACCAAGGCCGGTGCGTTCGACATGCGTGTCGCCGTGTTCGGTGCCGGCGAGATTGCCCGGCGCGTTCAGGATCACCTGCGGACAGAGGCTGCCGGCATTCGCTTCGTCGGCGTCTACGACGACCGCCCGGTCGACCGCCTGGATGCTACCGGTCTCCATATCAAGGGCCGGCTCGAGGACTTGATGGCCGCCGGCCGTCGCGGCGAGCTCGATCAGATCGTGATCGCCCTGCCCCAGGCTGCTGATCACCGGATGGCCACTATCGCCAACCAGTTGCAGCAGCTTCCGGTCAGCATTCACATGGTGACCCACATATCCTCCGATCTGGTGGAGGGTGGCCCCGCGCACAAGGTGTCCGCGATCGGCAGCGTCGGCCTGCTCGATGTCAAAGACAAGCCACTCGACGACTGGGCGCCGATCGTGAAGCGTCTGGAGGATACGATCCTCGGCAGCACATCCTGCTCGTGCTGTCCCTGCCGCTGATGGCGCTGATCGCGGTGGCGATCAAACTGGAGAGCCGTGGCCCCGTCCTATTCCGTCAGCGCCGTCGCGGCCTGAACCTAGCAATCATCGACGTCCTCAAGTTCCGCACAATGCGCGTTCTCGAGGACGGCAATGCCATCGAGCAGGCCCATGCCGAGGATCCGCGCGTAACCCGCGTCGGCCGCTTCCTGCGCCGGACCAGCCTCGACGAGCTGCCGCAGTTGTTCAATGTCCTGGAAGGCACGATGTCGCTGGTCGGGCCGCGCCCCCATGCGCTTGCCCACGACCAGCAGTGGAGCGATCTCGTCAAGACCTACGGGGTGCGCCACCAGATCAAGCCCGGTATCACCGGTCTGGCGCAGGTCGCGGGTTTCCGAGGTGAGGTCAACAGCGAGAGCGACATCGCCGCCCGCGTGGCGCAGGACGTCGCCTACATCCGCAACTGGTCCCTCGGCCTCGATCTGAAAATCATCCTTCGGACCATCGGTGCTGTCCTCAGCGGCAAGAACGCGCACTGATCCAGCGGAAATGAAACCGAAAAATTGGGGCGCCGGAGACGATCCGGCGCCCTTGGCGTATTTCGACCGTGACTGGGCCCTCGCGGTAACGACGGTTTAGGTCGGACGCATGGCTGTCACTTTGTCCACCCGCCTTGCGATGCGCGTGCGAGGCTGACACACTGAACTCGTGGTCGCGGTCGCGATCGCGCCGCCGCGTCATCCGGCAGCAGAGCCCCACCATCGAGATCTCGACAGGAAACATGGCCGAGCACCATGAAGCCGACGGTTGGATCGGCGCCCGCCTCAAACGCAAGGAGGATGCGCGGCATCTGGCCGGCGCGGCGGAGTTCGTCGGCGACATTCGCTTGGCCGGCATGAAGGACGTCGCGTTCGTGCGATCGCAGGTTGCCCACGGCGTGCTGCGCGGGGTCACGAAGCCGGCTGGCCTGGAGGCTCGCGTTTTCACCTTCGCCGATCTCGGCAATGTGAACGTGCTGCCCGCCGGGCCAGAGATGCCGGCTTTCAAGCTTGGCGCCTATCCTCCGCTTGCGACCGATCGGGTCCGCTATGCGGGCCAGACTGTGGCTGCCTGTGTCGCGCGAACGCGCGCGGAGGCCGAGGACATCGCCGACCAGGTCGGCGTCGAGATCGACGACCTGCCAGCCGTCGTCGATTGTGTGGCCGCGATGCAGCCCGGCGCGCAGCGGCTGTTCGAGAATTGGGCCGACAACGCTTTCATAGCCTCGACCATCACGGAAGGCGACATCGCTCGCGCCGCTGCCGCTCCCGTTCGCTTGCGCCGCAAGTTCCGCATGAACCGGCAGGCTACCGTTACGCTCGAGTGTCGCGGCGTCGTTGCCCATTGGGACCGCCGGCTCGAGGAGCTCGTCGTCCATCTTTCCACGCAGGGCGCGCACGTGATGCGCATCGGCATTGCCCAATCGCTGGGGTTGCCCGAGAACAAGGTTCGCGTGATCGCGCCCGATGTCGGCGGCGGCTTCGGCGGCAAGAACCGCCTGATGCCGGAGGAGGTCGCGGTTGCCGCGCTGGCGATGAAGCTTGGTCATCCGGTGCGTTGGATCGAGGACCGCCGCGAGCATCTGGTCGCATCGGTCCATGCGCGCGACCACACCTATGACCTGACGATCTGCGCCGATGCCGATGGCACTCTGGTCGGGATCGAGGGAGAGCTCTACGTGGACGCGGGCGCCTACGCGCTGTGGCCTACGGGCTCGTTCATGGAAACCAGCATGGCCGCGCGCAATCTGCCGGGGCCGTACCGGATGAAGGCGCTGAAGGTCGCTACCTGGACGGTGGCGACGAACAAGGCGCCGATGGGGCCCTATCGCGGCGTCGCGCGGCCCGGAGCGTGCTTTGCCATCGAGCGGCTGGTGGACGAGGTCGCCCGGGAGCTTGGGCGCGATCCTTTCGACCTGCGCCGGCAGAACATCGTCACCAAGGGGGAGATGCCCTTCACCACGGTCGGCGGCATGACGTTCGACACCGGCGACTACGTCGCTTCGCTCGACATGGCGCGCGAGCTGATCGGGGAGAAGGCCGTGCGCGCGCGCCAGGCGGCGGGCGAGAAGGATGGCCGCGCGATCGGCGTCGGCTTCGCCTTCTACTCCGAGCAGAGCGGGCATGGCGCGGCGGAATGGATGAAGCGGCGTGGGCGGCTGATCCCTGGGTACGAGAGCTGCAACGCGCGCATGAACTCGGACGGCTCGGTGCATCTCGCGGTCGGCACGCAGGCGTTCGGCCAGGGCCATGACACCACCTTCGCGCAGATCGCCGCGCACGAACTCGGCATCGATCCCTCCGCTATCCAGTTGCGCTACGGCGACACTACGACCACGCCGATGGGCTTCGGCAGCTTCGGCTCGCGCTCGATCGTGTTCGGTGGTGGTGCGGTGGCGCGTGCTTCCAGACAGCTCGCCGACAAGATCAAACGGATCGGTGCGCATCTTCTCCAGGCCGACCCGGCGAGCGTGCGCATCGCGAACGGCGCGGTTCACGCTGAAGCCGGCTCTGTGCCGATAGCGGAGGTGGCGCGGGCTGCCAACGTGCGCCAGGAGATGCTTCCGCCCGGCATGGACCCGCTGCTCGAGACGACCGCCACCTACGAGCCGCGCGATTCCGCCGGCGTGTTCTCCTACGGCACGCACGCCGCCGTGGTGGCCGTCGATCCCGAAACCGGTGTCGTCGAGATCCTCGACTACGCCATCGCAGAGGATTGCGGCACCGTCATCAATCCGATGATCGTCGATGCGCAGGTGCAGGGCGGCATCGCGCAGGGCATCGGCACTGCCCTCTACGAGGAGATCCCCTTCAACGAGGACGGCCAGCCGCTGGCCACCACGTTCGCCGACTACCACGTGCCCGGTGCCATCGAGGTGCCGATGGTGAAGGTAGGCCACCTCGTCCACCCGGCCGAGGGCACGGAGTATGGCGTCAAGGGCGTTGGTGAAGGCGGCGCCATCGCACCACCCGCCGTTCTCGGCAATGCAATTGCCGACGCGTTCGGCGCAATCGGCGCTCAGGTCAACGAGACGCCGATGACGCCGCGGCGCGTGTCCGACGCGGTCGCTGCTGCCCGTGCCGGCAAGGGAGGCAAGTCGTGAAGCCCGCGCCATTCGATTACGTCCGAGCCATCTCCGTCGCCGATGCGTCCAAGCGCCTGCATGACGGCGCGGGGGCTGCCGTCGCCATCGCCGGCGGCCAGTCGCTGATGCCTTTGCTGGCGCTGCGCGTCGCGCCTGCCGATGTGTTGATCGACCTGCTGGACATTCCAGCCCTCGAGGAAAGCCATCGTATTTCGGGCGGCGCACGTATCGGGGCGGGCATCACGCATGCTGCGATCGAGGACGGCAAGATCGAGGACCCGACCGGCGGCATCATGAAGCGGGTCGCTGCCGGCATCGCATATCGCTCAGTTCGCAACCACGGCACCATCGGAGGCAGTGTCGCGTTGGCCGATCCGGCAGCCGACTGGCCCGCCTGCCTGCTGGCGCTCGGCGCGAGCGTGCGCGTTTCCGGGCCTTCGGGAGAGCGCGTCGCGGCGATGGACGAATTTCTGCGCGGGGCCTACACCACGTCGCTCGCCAGCGGCGAGATCATCACCGCGTTCGATGTGCCCGCACTTCCCGCCGGGACGCGCTGGAGCTACCAGAAGGTCGTGCGCAAAAGCGGCGCGTTCGCGATGTCGATCGGCTGTGTCGTGCTGCGTCCAGGCGAGGCGGCAACCGTCGTCCTCGGGGGAACGACGTCCCGTGCCGTCCTGATGCCGCAGACCGCGCTGGCGATCGGTAGCGATGAGCCGGCGCTACGGGCGGCGATTGCAGCCGATCTGGACGACCTCGCGTCCGACGCCGACGAATATCAGCGGCGCCTGCATACCGCGACGTTGTTGAAGGCAATACGAGAGGCGGCGGACAAAGCGCCATGACCAAAGTTACACTCACGCTGAACGGCGAGACCGTCTCGCACGATGTCGAGCCGCGCGAGAGCCTCGCCGATTTCGTTCGCGAGAGTTGCGGGCTCACGGCGACGCACATCGGCTGCGAGCACGGCGCGTGCGGCGCCTGCACGGTCGAAGTCGATGGTCTGACGACACGCTCCTGCCTGACGCTCGCCGTCAAAGTGGATGGTGCGAAGGTCACCACGCTGGAAGGTTTCGCAAGCGATCCGGTCATGGCTACGCTCAAACGAGCATTCCATGAGCATCATGCGCTGCAGTGCGGCTTCTGCACGCCGGGCATGCTGGTCACAGCGCGTGACATTCTCGCACGACATCGCGCGCCGGACACGCAGACGATCCGCAAGGAGCTTTCCGGCCAGCTCTGCCGCTGCACCGGCTACGCCAACATCGTCATTGCCATCGAGGCGGCGGGGCGGGAGATCGTGGCGGCGTGAGGCGCCGTGCCGGCTACTCGAACCATTCCCAGATGAAGTGCAATGGCGAATGGCCGTCCATCACATCGACACCGAGCGCGCTTTTCACCAGATAGACAGCGGCCAGCGCGCAGACGACGAGCCAGAGCGCGAGTGACATCAGCATTACGTAGACCGTGGCGCGACGGAGCCAGTGCGTCTGGCCCTCCTCGCGGAGACGATCGGCGCTACGTCGCTCCGGGCCAGCGAGGATGGTGACGTACCAGCGCCCGCCCGGCAACGGCACGCTTGCGCGTAGATCCACACGGTGGGCACCGGTCCACGCAGCCGCCGGCCTGGGCTTGGATGCGGCAGAGGATTCGAGCGGCTCCGGGGCGCGGCCTGCAGAATAGAGCGGTCCCCGGCCGATCGGTACCAATGTGCCTTGCCGCCATACGCGCTGTACGGTGTATAGGCTCGGTGTGATCGTCGACATGCAAAACTCGCGCTAAGGTGGAATCTTCTGCGCAATAATGCACGTTTAGCGTGTATAAGTTCCCAATATGAACGCTTGCAACGGGTCGCATACAACCTTTGTCGTCCGTCAGCGAGCCTCGCGGGGCTGCCTCGGCCCTCGATGCACAGTGGTCTATCGCTTCTTGAAAATCGATCGGCCACGCAC
>CAMAYR010000063.1 GCA_945862355.1 Devosia equisanguinis
GCCTGATCGAGGATCAGTCGATTGTCGAACAGTCCCGCGCGCCAGAACACGGTGCCGATGTTGTGCAGATAGTCGACGAGATCGCGCGGTGATGAAATCGTGCCGTGCCCTTCCGCGTGCACCTGCTCGCACAGCACGAGGTAATCGTCCCACGGCAGCAGTTGCGTGCCCGCTTCCGCCATGTCCTCGAGCCGCCGCTTCACCTCCGCGCGCGCAATGCCGGTCTTGCCGACGCCCTGCGTCCGTCGCACGAAATCCGCCGCCTCCGCGATGGCAGCGTCCAGCCCCGGCCGGCCGTCGTTGGTCGCCGCGCTGTAGGCGAGCATGCGCTGGAACGCGACGCCGTCGAGCGCGTCGGCGGGAAGGTATTCGCCCATCCGCAGGACAGGCACCGGCGCTATCCTGTCGGTCTGCGATTGCACGATCAGCAGCGGCGCATCGCCCCCGCCGAGACGGCGCACGTACTCGACCCAGTAGCCGAGCGGCTGGTTGCGGAATTTGAAGCCGCCGTGCTCGTGCTCCTGGAGCGCCTCGGATTCGGGGTTCCACACCACGGGAAAGATCGCGCGCGACTTCAGGAACAGCGCGTGCGTGCCGTGATAGATGTCCTGCCCGCCGAAATCCCATATCCTCAGCGTGATCGGCCGCGCGGCTCCCCCCGCCAGCGGCGCGCTGGTCACCTGCACGCCGTGGGTGGATTTCACACCCTCGTCGAAGGCCTCGCTCTGCCGCTCCGGCGGCAGGGAGAGCCGCCGCACGATCTGCGTCTTGCCCACCCGGCCGTTGCCGAGGATCATGAATTTCACGTCCCCGATCTCGGCCGCCCCGGCCTTCAGATCCTCCTCGTGCGACAGCAGCCTGTCGAGGCAGTTGTCGCTATAGTAATCCTGCGACAGCACCTCGGGCGGCACGCCGGGAATGCGCGTCTCGTGCAGGATCAGCCACTCCAGCCGGAACGACATGCGGCCGAGATCGAAGCCGTCGGGAAACGCACAATTGGAGGCGTTGAGCCACTTCAATTGCCGCAGCCCATACAGCGGCTCGGCGTCGATTTCGCTGTTGCCCGAGAGATCCAGGTCGGTGAGTTTGACGAGACCCTTCAGCGCCTGGGTACCCTCGGCGCCGATGCTGGTTTTCCAGAGGTTCAGGTCGGTGAGGCTGACGAGCCCCGCCAGCGCCTCGGCGCCCGCGGCGCCGATGTTGTTGAGCGAGAGGTTCAGATCGGTAAGGCTGGCGAGCCCGGCCAGCGCCTGAGCGCCGTCGGCGCCGATGTTGTTGTTCGTGAGGTTCAGGGTGGTGAGGTTGACCAGCGCGGCCAGTGCGTGAGCGCCGTCGGCGCCGATGTCGTTGTCCCAGAGGTTCAGGGTGGTGAGATTGACGAGCCCGGCCAGCGCCTGCGCGCCGTCGCCGCCGATCTTGTTGTCCCAGAGGTTCAGGTCGGTGAGGTTGACCAGCCCGGCCAGCGCCTGGGCGCCGTCGGCGCCGATGTTGTTGCCCGAGAGGTGCAGGGTGGTGAGGTTGACCAGCCCGGCGAGGCGCTCCGGCACGGCGGCGAGCGCATTTCGCCCTTTGCCTTGATCAGACCCGCTATTCCAGTACTCCGCCTGTTCCACGGCCTCCCGGTCGGGGCCGAGATCGAGCGCGCGCAGCCACGTCAGCGCGTAGACCTCCTCCGGCAACTCGCGCAGCATCAGCCCCGACAAGTCGAGCGCCTCGGCCCGCGTCTCCGCGCACGCCGCGATGCGCCGCAGCGCCTCGGCCCGGCCGGTCTCCTCGGTCCTGTCTGTCCAGTCCTCCATGCCCCACCCCGTCGCGCCGCACGCCGCAGCGTCCCCCGCCATCGGCCGTGCGCGGACAGTGAAGGCGAGAACCGCGCCGCATTCAAGCAGCACGCATTGGCCGGGCACGCTTTTCCAGGGCCCTGCGGCCGTTGGGCAAGCCGCCCGCGCCCGCCTACGCCCGCGCCCGCCTACGCCCGCGACGCCTTACGCCAGCTCAGCCAGCAGGCACTTCAGCGTGCCGTAGTCGAAGCGGCCATCGAGCGCGGCATGGACGGGACCGAGCCGGCCGCTGTCGAGTGTGCCGAGCCGCTCGAACGCGGCGTGGATCTCGTCGAGGTCGCCGGCTTCGAGCCCCGTGACCGCCGATGCCTCGATCAGCCCCGCCTCGATCGCCTCGGCGAAATGGCCCATCACGGTCGATTTCTCGATGCCGCGCTCGGCAGCGATCGCGTCGGCGTCCTTGCCGGCGAGGTGCAGCGCCAGCGTCTGGTTGATCGTCGCCGACAGCTTGTTGTCGAGCAGCGGATGCGGCTTGTGGCCGGTGACCGCCTGGATGATGTCCGCGCCGTAACGCGCGATCTTGCGCGCGCCGAGGCCGTAGATGTCGCCGAGGGCGGCTGGAATGGTCGGGCGCCGCGCCGCGATGTCCGCGATCGTCTTGTCGTGGAAGATGACGTAGGGCGGCACGCCCGCCTCCGCCGCCATCCGCGCGCGCAATTCGCGCAGGGCTGCCACCAGCGCCTTGTCGCCAGCAGCCACCGCCGGCCCCGCGCCCGCCTTCGCCGGACGCTCCTTGCGATCTTTCCGCTTCGAGCGCTCCGCCGCCACCACGCGGCGCATCCGGAACGGGTCCTCGCCGCGCAGCACGGGGCGCGCGCGCTCCGTCAGCAGCAGCGAGCCGCGCCCTTCCTCGTCGCCGGTGAGCAGCCCCCCCGCGACGAGCTGCCGGAACAGCGAGCGCCAGCCGTGCTGGTCGAGCTCGGCCCCGAGCCCGAACACCTTCAGCTTGTCGTGACCGTTTCGGATCATGCGGTCGTCGGCCTTGCCCAGGATGAGATCGACGAGATAGCCGACGCCGAACCGCTCGCCCGTGCGATAGACGGCCGACAGCGCCTTCTGCGCGGCGAGGCTGGCGTCGATCGTCTCCGGCGGCTCGAGGCAGTTGTCACAGTTGCCGCACGGTTTCGACGCCGTCTCGCCGAAGTAGGCGAGCAGCGCCTGCCGCCGGCAGGTCGCCATCTCGGCCAGCCCGATCAGCGCGTCGAGCTTGCCGCGCTGCGCCTGCTTGAACGCCTCGCTGCCCTCCGAGGCCGCGATCCACTGGCGCAATTGCATCACGTCCTGCAGCGAATAGGCGAGCCACGCATTCGCTGGCTCCCCGTCGCGGCCCGCGCGGCCCGTCTCCTGGTAGTAGGCCTCGATGGTCTTGGGCAGGTTCAGATGCGCGACGAAGCGCACGTCCGGCTTGTCGATGCCCATGCCGAACGCGATGGTCGCGACTACGATCATGCCGTCCTCGGCCAGAAAGCGCTGCTGCGCCTTCGCGCGAACCTGCGCATCGAGCCCCGCGTGATAGGCGAGCGCGGTGCGGCCCTTCGCTGTGAGGAACGCCGCCGTCTCCTCCACCGACTTGCGCGACAGGCAATAGACGATGCCGGCATCCCCCGCGTGCTCGGTATCGATGAATTGCCACATCCGCTCGCGCGCGCCGACGCTGCCCATCTCCGCGATGGTGTAGCGGATGTTCGGCCGGTCGAAGCTCGCCACGAACCGCTGCGCGTTGGCAAGACCCAGCTCGCTGACGATCTCCTCCCGCGTGCGTTCGTCCGCCGTCGCCGTCAGCGCGACACGCGGCACGCTGGGAAATCGCTCGGCCAGGATGCGCAGTTGGCGATACTCGGGCCGGAAGTCGTGGCCCCACTGCGACACGCAGTGCGCCTCGTCGATGGCGAACAGCGAGATCTGCGCGCTCGACAGCAGCGACAGCGTGCGCTCCTGCACCAGCCGCTCCGGCGCGACATAGAGAATGTCGAGCACGCCGGCACGCAATTCGCGCTCGACCTCGTCCTGCTCGCGCCGGTCGAGCGTGGAGTTGAGGAAACGTGCGTTGACGCCGGCCTGCTTCAGTGCGTCGACCTGGTCCTGCATCAGCGCGATGAGCGGGGAGACGACCACGCCCGTGCCCTCGCGAACCAGTGCGGGAACCTGGTAGCACAGCGACTTGCCCCCGCCGGTCGGCATCAGCACGAGCGCATCGCCGCCGCCGATCAACGTCTCGACGATCGCTTCCTGATGCGAGCGGAAGCTCTTGTAGCCGAAAACGCGCTCGAGCACGGCCTGGGCACGGGCGAGCGGCGATGGTGCGTGCGCGCCATCGGCGACGTCCGCCCACGGCAATTCCTGCATGGCCGGCAACCCCATGAGCCCGACGCCTTCCCCTGCTCGCCCCAGTCCGAAGTCATACGCCTAGTTCGATTCGGGCAGGTCTGGCCCGCCGGCATAACAGCTTTCCCCATGCCTCGGCATATACAAGGGCCGATAACCGACCTGCCCCGTGGCCAGCGCGCTATAGCCAATGGTGTAATCCGACCGGCCGCCCGGCTCTTGCCAGCACCGGTGGGGGGCGGTGTGGGCTGGACCCACGGCGATGACTGAAGTTGCCCAGCGGGCCGCTGGTTCCCTCTGGTTCTTCCCTGACCGCGCGTTTTCCCGTATGGGTTTGCGCCACGGAATGCGCCATATCATCGGCTATGGAGCAACGGCGCCGCTCATGGTGCGCCGACCAAGGGAGAGAACAGTAATGGTTTTCGTCGTCAGCGGATGGCGCGCCAGCGCCGCGGGTCTGGCTGCTCTGGGACTAAGCGCGGGCCCATCGGCAGCTCAGAACCCCGTCGAGGCCTTCTACAAGGGCAAGACGCTGACGCTCGCGATCGGGTTCTCCGCGGGCGGGGAGTATGATCTGCACGGCCGGTTGGTAGCGCGCTTCATTGGCAAGCACATTCCCGGCAAGCCGGGTGTCGTGCCGACGCAGATGACGGGGGCCGGCACCATCACCCTGGCCAACTACATGACCGCGGTCGCACCGAAGGATGGGACCTATCTGGGTGTCATATCGAACGGTCTGCCTGCATCGCAGGCAATCGGTACGGCAGGCTTGAAGTTCGATGCGCGGCAGTTCCATTGGCTAGGTGCGCTCGGCCCGACGATCGAGACGCAGGCGATCTGGCACACGGTCGGCGTGACGTCGCTCGAGGACGCGCGCAAGAAGGAGGTCGCGGTCGGCGCAACGGGTAAGGGGTCGGCCACGTACATCATGCCGACGCTCATGAACGAGGTGTTCGGCACCAAGTTCAAGATCATCACGGGCTATCGCGGCGGCTCCGACGTCAACGTCGCGATGGAACGCGGCGAGGTCGGCTCGCGCAACAATTCGTGGACGAGCTGGAAGTCGACCAAGCCGCATTGGCTGGCAGAGAAGAAGATCCACATCATCGCCTGGGCCGGGCCGGAAACCAAAGAACTGGCCCACCTCCCACATCTGAGCAAGATCGCCAAGGACGACGCGGATCGACAGGTGGTGGAGGTGGTATTCTCCGGTTCCTATCTCGGCCGTCCGATCCTGACGACGCCCGGCGTTCCAGCCGAGCGCGTCAAGGCGCTGCGCGATGCCTTCGATGCGACGATGAAGGATCCCGAGTTCATCGCGGCAGCGACGCAAGCCAAGGTCGAACTCACCCCGATCAGAGGCGTCGACATGCAGAAGGTCGTAGAGCGCGTGATGGCGACGCCAGCGCCGCTCGTGGCGCGCGCCAAGGCTATCATGGAGTGACAGGCGGGAGGGCCCCGCTCGCACTGTCGGGCCGGGCCAGTGTGACCCAGGTGCAGGGATGCGATATGAGCCGGATGAACGGGTTCGGGTCGACCGAACCATCATCCCGGCCTGACCTGTCGGCGGCGGTGATACAAGATTGCGCCGATCGACAATCTCTCGGGAGAGCAGAGAAATGGCTGAATACTTGAAGGCTGGAATTCTGCCGGTGATGGCGCTGTGGCTGGCGGGGCCCACGCTCGCGCAGACCGCGACTCCACCCGGTGCGGTGGCCGAGTTCTACAAAGGCAAGACGATCACCATGACGATCGGATTTCCACCCGGTGGCGAATACGACATTCACGGCCGCCTCGTGGCACGCTTCATCGGCCGGCACATTCCCGGAAACCCGCAGGTCATCGTCACGACGATGACGGGCGCTGGTGGCATCACGGCCACCAATTATCTCTACAACGTCGCAGCTAAGGACGGGACGCAACTCGGCGTTGTCGCCAACGGCGTGGCGACGGCACAGGCCATCGGCACCAAGGGACTAGCCTTCGACGGCAACAAATTCAACTGGATCGGTGCGCTCGTTCCAACGACCGAGGCGTTGGCCATGTGGCACACCTCGGGCGCGAAGTCGCTGCGTGATGTCCAGGAGAAGGAATTCGTCATTGGGGCCAGCGGACGTGGAGCAGGCTCGTTCATCATGCCGACGGCGATGAACGAGATGTTCGGTGCGAAATTCAAAATCGTGTCCGGCTATCGCGGAGGCGCGGACCTCAATGTCGCAATGGAGCGAGGCGAGACGCAGGGGCGCAGCAATAGCTGGACGAGCTGGAAAACGACGAAATCTGCCTGGCTGAAGGACAAGATGATCACCATCATCGCCTATGCCGGACCTGAGGCGAAGGACCTGACCGGGGCAGTCCACCTGAACAAGGAAGCAAAGACCGCGGAGGATCGCGACCTGCTCGATTTGGTGTTCTCCGGCGCCGGCCTGGGGCGGCCCATTGTCGCGACGCCGGGCATTCCCGCCGAACGGGTGGCCGCGCTTCGGGCCGGTTTCGACGCGGTTCTGGCCGACGCCGAGTTCCAGGCGGATGCCAAGAAAGCCCGGGTGGAGCTGATGCCGATCCGTGGGGTCGATATGCAGAAGAACGTCGCCAGGGCGCTGGCAGCTCCGCCCGCGCTGGTGGCACGAGCCAAGCGTCTCATGGAATAGGCCAGCGCACAGTGGCGCGCCCACGGGTGTGCGGTAGGCCCACGTCTTGCCATGCCGTCGCCGCCGACCTAGAGGATGAGGGCGAGCGGCGGGGCCTTGAATGGGCTGCCGCCGCGCCGTTCAGTTTTACCAGGTAGCTCCAGGTCGCCCCAGGTCGCACATGTCCAACCGCCGCTTCCACCCCGAGCAGCCCGCCAGCTTCGAGTTCGACGCGGAGAACCTGGCCTGGGCCAAGGCGACGATTGCAAAGTACCCGTCGGGCAGGCAGGCTTCGGCTGTCATCCCCTTGCTATGGCGGGCGCATGAGCAATGCGGGGGCTGGCTGCCCGAGCCCGCATGTCGGCTCGTCGCCAGGATGCTGGGGATGGCCGAGATCCGGGTCTACGAGGTGGCGACCTTCTACACGATGTTCCAGCTCTCCCCCGTGGGCTCCAAAGCCCACGTACAGGTCTGCGGCACGACACCGTGCATGTTGCGTGGCGCAGAGGCGATCCGCGAGGTTTGCGAGCGCCGCATCCATCCCGAGCCGCATCACCTTTCCGCCGACGGAGCTTTCTCCTGGGAAGAAGTCGAGTGCCTGGGCTCGTGTGCCAACGCCCCCATGGTCCAGATCTGGAAGGACACCTACGAGGACCTGACGCCGGACCTCATGGAGCGCGTGCTCGATGGCTTCGCGAAGGGCCAGCCACCCAAGCCCGGATCGCAGACCGGCCGGACGGCATCTGCACCGGCCGGCGGCACGACATCTCTGAAGGAGCCAGCGCTTTATGACGGCTCTGTGGTGGGCGGGTGGCGCGCCAGGTTCGACGAGCGCATCGTCAAGGCAGCGGAAACCGCCGCTGCCGCTGCGTCCGAGAAGAAGTAGCGGCGGCGCCTCGCCGTTAGTCCCGTGGTTTGCGAGCCGACGACATGAGCCAGCATGACGACCAGCTACGCAAGCAGAAGGTGTTTCGCGCCGTCATGCTCGGACTGGCGAGCGGGTCGGGGACGTTTCTGCTTCTCAGATATGTCGCCAAGCTCGACGTCGACCCGAGCCTGATTGCGGGAACGGGCATCGGTATCGCCGTTGGCTTGTTCCTTCTCCAGCAGGTCGCGAAACGATGACGGCGGCGGCGGGGCACCTCCGCGCAACAGGCGCGCCATGACACGTTGGTGGTTGCCACAACTCTGCTCTCGTTTCGGGCTGCCGACCCAGCTATAAGCAAGCCATGTCGCAAATCGATTCTCACAAACCGAACGCCCGCGTCACCATCGGCAATGTGGTGCTTGCCAACGACGCGCCTATCGCGTTGTTCGCGGGCCCTTGCCAGATGGAGAGCCGGGCGCACGCGCTCGAGATGGCGAGTGCGCTCAAGGAAATCGCGGATCGGCTCGGTATCGGCCTCGTCTACAAGACGTCGTTCGACAAGGCCAACCGGACAAGCCTTTCAGGCACGCGGGGGATGGGGCTCGACGCCTCTCTCGCCGTTTTCGCCGAGGTACGCGAAAAACTCGGTCTGCCGACGCTGACCGATGTGCACGAGATCGAGCACTGCCGTATCGTTGCACCCGTCGTCGACGTGCTTCAAATTCCAGCGTTCCTGTGCCGGCAGACGGATCTGCTGGTCGCGGCCGCCAGGACCGGGCGCGTCGTGAAGATCAAGAAGGGCCAGTTCCTCGCGCCGTGGGACATGAAGAATGTCGTGGCCAAAGTAACGGGCTCGGGCAATCGCAATGTGCTTGTCACCGAGCGTGGCGTCAGCTTCGGCTACAACACGCTCGTCACCGACATGCGCGCGCTGCCGATCATGGCCGAGACCGGTGCGCCGGTGATCTTCGACGCGACGCACTCCGTGCAGCAGCCGGGTGGCCAGGGAACCTCATCGGGAGGCGATCGGCGTTTCGTGCCTGTGCTGGCACGGGCGGCTGTGGCCGTCGGTGTCGCCGGTCTCTTCATCGAGACCCACCAGGATCCCGACAATGCGCCATCCGATGGACCCAACATGGTCCCTCTGAAGGAATTCGAGGGCCTGGTAGCCGAACTGATGGCGATCGACACCGTCGTCAAGGGCGCAGCACGCCGGCGTTAGTTTCTGGGGCGTGGATCTACGCGATTTCAGCCCGGGGCTTGGCCCCACGCGGCGCACGCCCTGTCTGTCGCGCGCCGCGTGGGGGTGTCTCGTTCAGGATTGTTTTTTGGCCATTTCAGCAATCTGCATGAGCGCGGACGGCGTCGAAGGCAAGACGACGATTGCCGCGGCGCAGTCCTTCGCGGTGCAGAACGAGCCGTCCCACTTCAGCGGGGCGACACTGACGGCGGCGTATGCAGCGATGGTGGTGAGGAGGCTCAACGTCGTGGCCGAGGCCAAAACGCCAGCAGTCCGCATCAACAGATCGGCACTCATGGCACTTCCTCCTACGCGTACTTTTCTGGAAGTCTGCGCCGGCGCCAGTTCGGCAGGCCTTGGGAGTCGGGAGAGCTGGGGGCCGGTGCGTATTCACGATGCAGCAACAGGGGTTAATGGCCGGTTAAGGTTGCCAAGTCGTAAAAAGGCTACGTTCGCCCCGCGGGGTGGGTGGCGTCATGGATAGCGGCGGCGAGGCCACGATGCGGCTCGATGTGGATGGTAGAACGCCGCGATTCGGGCCCGCACGCGACGCACGCGAAAGGAAGAGGCAAGCCCACGATGGGAAACATCTCGCTCGAGCAGGTTGTCTGGCTGCTGGCGGCGGTTGCGGTTGCCGCTCCGCTGGGGCGCTTGCTGCGTGTCGGCAGCGTATTGGGCTATTTGCTGGCAGGCGTCCTGATGGGACCGTTCAGCATCGGCAAGGTGTTCTCCGAGTATTCGGCCGAGCAGCTGCTGCATATGGCCGAGTTCGGCGTCGTACTGCTGCTGTTCCTGATCGGCCTCGAATTGCGGCCGCGGCGGTTGATGGCGATGCGCAATGCCATCTTCGGGCTCGGGGGAACCCAGGTCGCGGTGACGGGTATCCTGCTGGCATTGATCGCATCGTGGGTCGGCCAGCCATTTCTGCCGGCCCTGTTCGTAGGGCTGGTTCTTTCGCTTTCCTCCACGGCCTTCGCGCTTCAGATCATGGAGGAACGTGGCGAGTTGACGACCAAGCATGGTCGTCTCGGCTTCGCGGTTCTGCTGTTCCAGGACATTGCTGCGCTGCCCCTGATCGCGTTGACGCCGTTATTTGCCGTGGCCGTCGCGGGTAGTGCCCCGCGCATGGATCTCGTCAGTGCCGGCAAGGCGCTGTTCACGATCGCAGCCGTGATCGTCATCGGACGGTTCGTCGTCGACAGGGTGTTGCGGATCATCGCGCGGGCGCAGGTGCGCGAGGCCATGACGGCGGCGGCGCTGCTGACGGTCGTCGGGGTGTCGCTCGTCATGATGAAAGCCGGGCTGTCGCCGTCGCTGGGCGCATTCATCGCCGGTGCTCTGCTGGCGGAGTCATCGTATCGGCATCAACTCGAGGCCGACATCCAGCCATTCGAGGGCTTGCTGCTCGGCATGTTCTTCACGGCGGTGGGGATGACCCTCAATCTGCAGATCCTGCTGACCGAGCCGCTACTCATCGCGGGGCTGGTGGCCTTGCTAGTCGGGATCAAGACTGCGGTTCTGTATGGGGTCGGGCGCTGGCATGGCCTGGAGCCTTGGGCAGCGCGTCGCCTGGGGATCACCCTCAGCCAGGGCGGCGAGTTCGCGTTCGTGCTGCTGGCGGCAGGTGTGGTGGCCGGCGTCGTGACCCGCCATGTCAGCGAGCCGCTAGAGGTGGCGGTCACCGTTTCGATGGCGCTTACACCGCTGCTGCTCGTGCTGGACGATCTCCTGGGCCGGCGCAGCGCGGCGGTTCATGCCTTCGTGGCGCCGCCTGTCGAGGAGGGGCATGTGATCATCGCCGGCTTCGGCCGGTTCGGTCAGATCATCGCGCGCGTTCTGCGCGGCAAGCAGATCCCTTTCACCGCGCTCGACGTGAACCCGGAGCAGATCGCGCTTGTCGGGCGTTTCGGCTCGAAGGCGTTTTTCGGGGACGCCAGCCGGCTCGAGATCCTGGAAGCTGCGCAGGCGGGCAAAGCCCGGGCGCTGGTGATCGCGATCGACGATGTCGAGGCGTCTTTGCGGACAGTGCGGCTCGTCCGACAGAACTTTCCCGACCTTCCTATCTATGCCCGAGCCCGGCATCGCAATCACGTCCACCGATTGATGGAGCTCGGTGTGAAGGTCATTCGCCGCGAGACCTATCTGGCCGCGCTCGATCTGACGCGGGAAGTGTTGCGGGGGCTCGGGTACACCGAGCGGGAGGTGCGCGCCACAGTCGATACTTTCGCCCGGCACGACGAGCGGCGACTGACGGAGGACTTCAAGCACTTCACCGACGACGAGAAGCTGATGGCGCTCGCCCGGACGGACGCTGAGACGTTGTCGCGGCTTCTGGCGGAAGATGTGGCCGCTGAGCGGGAGGTGGCTGCTGCAGTGGAGACTGCGGCGAGCGAGGCGCGGGCCGGTGGTAAAAAGGCGCGAGTGCGGAGTTGACGGCCAGTGTCTAGGTATCGCCCCGTTGACAGCTTCCGTCGCAACCGGCCTCTTGAAGCTCGGCGTGCGATTTGCCGGGGGATGGAGCAACTGAAATGAAGCGCATCATCTGCGTGGGCCACGCCGCCATCGATCGGATTTATCGGATCGACCACTTTCCCGACCGTCCGACCAAGATCAGGGCGCTCGAGCATCTGGAGGCGGGCGGCGGAATGGCGGCGAACGCTGCGGCGGCGGTTGCGCGCCTGGGCGGCGTGGTCGAGCTGTGGAGCCGGGTCGGCGACGACGACAATGGCGTCAAGATCCGCCGCAGCCTCGCCGGTGCGGGCATCGATACGCGCTACGTGCAGTCGTTCGAGGATAACCGTTCTTCGACGTCCGTCATCCTCGTCGATGGTTCCGGCGAGCGCATGATCGTGGGTTCTCGTGATGTCAACATGCCGTCGAGCACGGAGTGGCTGCCGCTCGAGCGGATCGGGGAAGCGGGCGCCATTCTGGCCGATTTGCGCTGGCTGGAGGCCACCCGCGTCGCCTTCGAGGAAGCGCGCCGGGCTGGCGTGCCAACGGTGCTCGACGCCGATCTCGGTGGTCGGGAGGCGCTGACCGATATCCTTGGGCTGACGGATTACGCGATTTTTTCCGAGCAGGCGCTGGAGGAGATCGCGGCGGAGGAAGCCGTCGAGGATCGCTTGCGCCGGATCGCCGCGATGGGACCCCGACACGTCGGCGTGACGTTGGGTGCGGCGGGCTACGCCTGGCTCGACAACGACAAGCTGGAGCGTTTTCCCGCCTTCAAGGTGGATGTGGTCGACACCACAGGGGCGGGAGATGCTTTCCACGGCGCATTCGCACTCGGGATTGCCGAGGGGCGTCCGCTGCGCGAGATCGTCCGCCGCGCGTCGGCGACGGCAGCGCTCAAGTGCTCAAGGCTGGGTGGGCGCGCTGGATTGCCGACGGTCGACGAGCTGGCGGCGTTCCTGCTGGCGCACCCCACGGCACGGAAGTGATCGCGTATTATCGCTAGACTGCCAAGAAACGATCAAAGGGAGGAACGACATCATGACGACGAAGACGACGAAGACGAAGACGACGAAGACGACGAAGACGACGACGACGAAGACGACGATGACGCGGTGGGCCGGTGCGGTGGCGGTAGGTATCTCGCTGTTGGCGTCGGGTTCGCAGGCGCAGAGCTTTCCCGATCGCCCGATCAAGCTGCTGATCGGCTTCACGGCTGGCTCCTCGGCGGACGTAACGGCGCGGATCGTAGCCGAAGAGATGGGTAAGTCGCTCGGCAAGCCTGTCGTCGTCGAGGCGCGGCCGGGAGCTTCCAGCAACATCGCGGCCAACGCCGTCGTGAAGGCCGACCCCGACGGCTACACACTGTTCCTGGGCTCGGTCGCCAATGTGCTGAGCTTCGTCATGAAGGCGAGCTCTGCCATCGATATGGGCAAGGACCTGAAGGCCGTCGGTCTGGTAAGTGCCGTGCCGAACATTCTCGTTGTGAACCCGACCCTCAAGGCGTCGAGCGTGAAGGAGTTGATCGCGCTCGCCAAGGCCGAGCCCGGCAAGCTCAACTTCAGCTCGCCCGGTCCCGGCACGATCCCGCATCTGTCGGGTGAGCTGTTCAACGTGATGGCCGGCGTGAAGATGGTGCACGTGCCCTACAAGGGAACACCGCAGGCAGCCCAGGACGTCATCGGCGGCAGCCTCCAGGTGATGTTCGCGCCGTCGTCCACGGTGCTGCAGCTCATCGAGGGCAAGAAGCTGCGCGCGCTGGCCTGGTCCATCACCAAGCGTGGCGAGGCGCTGCCCAATCTGCCGACGGTGTCCGAGGCGGGCCTTCCCGGCTTCGACACGTCGATCTGGTTCGGCATCAACGCGCCGGCTGCGACGCCGGATGCCGTGCGCGACAAGCTCGCATCTGCCCTGACGACCGCGCTCAAGTCGCAGGCCGTGGCTAAATCGTTCGCGACGCAGGGCATCGCGGCGTTCCCCGCTGGCCCGAGCGAGTACGCCAGCTACATCGGCAGCGAGGCCAAGAAATGGTCCGCCATCGTCGTGAAGGCGGGACTTGTGAAGTAGTCCGACGTCGCGTGAGGCGCGGCCTGCCGGGCACGGTTCAATAGGATCGCGGCAGGCCGAGCACGTTCTGGGCGATGTAGGAAAGGATCAGGTTGGTCGAGATCGGCGCGATGCGCTGAATGCGTGAATGACGCCATTTGCGCTCGATGTCGTATTCGCGCGCGATGGCGAAACCACCGTGCGTCTGCATACACATCTCAGCGGCCTCCCACGCAGCCTCCGCCGTGAGCAGCTTGGAGATGTTGGCCTCTTCCCCGCATGGCTCGCCGGCGTCGAATCTGGCCGCCGCCATCCGCACGAACTGGTCCGCCGCGCGCCAGCCCGCATAGGCTTTCGACATCGGGAACTGGATGCCCTGGTTCTGCCCGATCGGCCGGCCGAAAACGACGCGCTCCTTCGCATAGGCGGCGGCCTTCTCGATGAAGAAGCGGCAGTCGCCCAGCGACTCGTGGGCGATGAGGATGCGCTCGGCGTTCATGCCGTCGAAGATGTGGCGCAGGCCTTGCCCCTCGGTGCCGATCAGGTTCTCCGCGGGCACCCGCAGGCGATCAAAGAATAGCTCGTTGACCTGATGGTTCACCATCGTGTCGATCGGCTTGATGGTGAGCCCGTTCCCGACCGCCTCGCGCACGTCGACGAGTAGCGCCGAAAGCCCGTCCGTGCGCTTTTGCACCTGATCGACCGGCGTGGTTCGCACGAGCAGCGTCATCAGGTCGGTGTGCAGCACGCGGCTGATCCAGACCTTCTGGCCGGTGACGATGTAATGATCGCCGTCGCGCACAGCCCGCGTCACGAGGCTCGGCGTGTCCGACCCCGTCGTCGGCTCCGTCACGCCGAACGATTGGAACCGCAGAGCACCCGATGCGATGCCCGGCAGATACTTCTGTTTTTGCGCCACCGTGCCGTGCCGCACGAGCATCTTCATCATGTACATCTGCGCGTGGCAGGTCTCGCCCTCGCAGCCCGATGCGTGGATCTCCTCCAGAATGACGCCGCCCACGCGCAAGGGCAGGCCGAGCCCGCCGTGCTCCTCGGGAATGAGCGCTGCGAGATAGCCCGCCTCCGTCAGCGCGGCGACGAACGCGGTCGCGTATTGCCCGGTGTTCTCGAGCCCGCGCCAGTAGCTGCCTGGAAACGCCCGGCACACCGCCCTGACACCCTCGCGGATCTCCGGGTAGTCCTCGCCGGTCTCGACGGTCAGCAGTCCGCCACCCGTCATGCCCGCGACGCCTGCGCCCGTGCCGCCCGCAACCGGGCGAGCGTGCCGCCGATCTTGACAGCACCCGGCAGTGGATGGCCGACGATGTCCTCGGCGAGCCTTGCGCACTCGATCAGCCGCTCGAGGTCCACCCCCGTCTCGATGCCCATCTCCTCGCACATGAACACGAGGTCCTCGGTGCAGACGTTGCCGGCCGCGCCCGCGTTGCCGGCGAACGGGCAGCCGCCAAGCCCCGCGACGGCCGCGTCGTAATGCGTCACGCCCATCTCGAGACCAGCGTAGGCATTGGCGATGCCGAGCCCGCGCGTGTCGTGCAGGTGCAGCGACAGCCCGACGCCTGGGTGCTTGTCCCACACCGCGCCGACAGTGCGTTTAATGGCGGCCGGCGTCGCCCAGCCCATCGTGTCCGCGAGCATGATGTATTTCAGCGTCACGCCGTGTGCGCTGGCCTGCGCGAGCAGTTGCCCGACCAGCTCGACGACGCGGGTTGTGGGAACATCGCCCTCGTAGTTGCAACCGAAGGCGGCCATGATGCCACCCTTCTCCACGGGGGCGCCAACCTCCTTGAAGCGCTCGATCATGACGCCGTTGTCGGCCATCTGCTCGGCGATCGAGCGGTTCTGGTTCTTCTTGAGGAACGTCTCGGAGGCGGCGATGTTGAAGGCGCCGACGAGATCGAGCCGGCCCGTCGCCCGCGCCCGCTCGAACCCCGCCAGGTTGAGCCATAGCGCACGATAGCTGACACCTGGCCGCGGCGTCATGCCGGCGACGACGGCCTCCGCGTCCGCCATGCCGGGAACGCGCTTGGGGTTCACGAAGGACACGACCTGGACCGCCTTCAAGCCCGTGTCTGAAAGAACGTCGACCAGCTCGATCTTTCGCGCGGTCGGAATCGGCCCCTTCTCGTACTGGAAGCCCTCGCGGGGGCCTTCCTCGAAGATGTCGACGTGGGTGGGAAGCGTGGGCACGGTGCTTGGGTCCTGTTGCGGCTGGCGTTCGTTGGCATTCTTGCGCCGGCCGGCGGCGTGGTGCAACTTGTCGGTTCATCATCTCAACAATGCCCGACGTGCAGCGGCCGAGGAATTCACCACGATGATCGACATGAGAATGACGGGCCGCGCGGCCCTCGTGACCGGCGGTAGCAAGGGCATCGGCCTCGGCATCGCCACCAACTTTGCCCGCGCCGGCGCCAGCGTCGCCATCGCAGCCCGCCGCCAATCCGAGCTCGACGCTGCGCGCTCTGCGATCATTGCCGCAGCCGGCGGCGCGGCCAAGGTCGTCGCGATCTCGGCGGACGTGTCCAAGGCCGAGGAATGTGCTCGCGTGTTCCAGGCCGTCGAGGGCGCTTTCGGCAAGCTCGACGTGGTGGTCAACAATGCCGGCACCTCGCGCGCACAGGCCTTCGAGACCGTTACCGACGAGGACTGGCAGGCCGACTTCGACCTCAAGGTATTCGCCGCCATCCGGCTTTCGCGGCTTGCCTTCCCCGGCATGAAGGCGCGCCGCTGGGGCCGCATCATCAACATTCTCAACATTGGCGCGAAGGTGCCCAAGGCCGCGAGCGTGCCGACGTCGGTGTCGCGGGCTGCCGGCATGGCGCTGACCAAGGTGCTTGCCAACGAGGGTGCGCCCCACAACATTCTGGTCAACGGGCTGCATGTCGGGCTCATCAAGAGCGAGCAGCATGAGGTCAAGCTCGCCAAGAGCGGCAGCAACGATCTCGATGGGCTCTATGCGCAGATGGGGAAGAATATCCCGCTCGGCCGCGTCGGCGAGGCAGAGGAGTTCGCGAACGTGGCGCTGTTCCTTGCCTCCGATGCAGGCTCCTACGTCACCGGCACCACGATCAACGTCGACGGCGGACTGAGCCCGGTGGTTTGATCCGGGAAATCGGTCGGCGCGCATGGCGGCGGGACGACGAGACACGAGGGAGCCTGCCATGACCGCCGAACCCGTCCTCACGATCGCCGACCACGGCCGCGTTCGGCTGCTCACGATGAACCGGCCCGAGCGGCGCAACGCGCTCTCGAAAGCGCTGAAGACGGCGCTCATCGAAGCCATCATCGACGCCGATTTCGATCGCTCGGTGACGGTGCTCGCCATCACGGGCGCGGGCACGGCGTTCTGCGCAGGTGTCGATCTCAAGGATGCGCGCGAGGCCGACGAGGACGGCGGACGCTACCGCGGCCCCTTGGCGGAGGCCGAGCGCACACTGTTCGAGACGATGATCGACAGCAGAAAACCGATCATCGGGATACTCAACGGTCCGGCAGTCGCTGGCGGCTGCGAGTTGGCGCTGGCGTGCGATCTGCGGGTTGCGTCGAACACGGCCCATCTCGCGTTGCCCGAGGTCAAGCGCGGGATGGGCGCGCACATGGCCTCGGTGATGCTGCCGCAGATGGTGCCGCCGGCAATCGCGATGGAGTGGCTCTATACGGGCCGCAAGATCGAGCTTGCCGAGGCCGAGCGCTGGGGGCTCGTCAACCGTATCGCGCCGCCCGAGCGGCTGATGGATGTCGCGATGCAGCTCGCCTGGGAAATGGCTGAGAATGCGCCGCTCTCGCTGCAGCGTCTGAAGCTGACATGGCGCAAGGCATGGGGAATGCCGCTGCATGCGGCCGTGCGCCTCGATGTCGGCCCCGATGTCTATGCGTCCGAGGATCGTAAGGAAGGCGCGCGGGCATTCCTCGAGAAGCGCGCACCCAAGTGGGAAGGGCGGTGACGAGGCCAGCGCTGGTCGTTTTGCGCGGGCAGGTGTCCTCAGGCATTGCTCGTTCCGCGCCTGCGTGGTTGATGCCTGACGGCCAACGTCGCCAGCAACGTAAACAGCAACAGCAACAGCAACACCAAGATCGAGACCAGACATGGCGAATGTGACGGCGAAGCCCGAGGAGCGGCTGAAGGCCGGAATCGTTCCGGTGACCCCGTTCCAGCAGAACTGCACGCTGGTCTGGGACGAGGTGACGAAGCGGGGCGTCGTCGTCGATCCCGGTGGCGACCTGCCGCGCATCACGGGTGCGATCGCACAGGTTGGCATGAAGGTCGACGCGATCCTGCTGACGCACGGGCACGTCGATCATGCGAGCGGCGCAGCCGAGCTCAAGGAGCAGTTGGGCGTCGGGATCATCGGCCCGCACATCGCCGACAAGTTCCTGCTCGACGACCTGGCGAGCAACCGTTTCGGAATTCCCGCGCGCAACGTGACGCCCGACCGTTGGCTTGACGAAGGCGATGCCGTCGACATCGCGGGGCAGCCGTTCGAGATCTTCCATTGTCCGGGGCATTCGCCGGGCTCGGTCGTCTATTTCAGCAAGGCGCAGCGCTTGGCTCTGGTGGGTGACGTGCTGTTCGCTGGCTCGATCGGCCGGACGGACTTTCCCTACGGCGACCACGGCGCGCTCATCGATGCCATCAAGCGCAAGCTGCTGCCGCTCGGTGACGATGTCGCATTCATCTGCGGACATGGTCCCACGAGCACATTCGGCCAAGAACGCCAGACGAACCCGTTTCTCAACGAGTAGAGCGCCCCCAGCCGCCGGCCAATTCCCGCCTATCGCGGCTTGATGCCCGCGAGGATCGGCTCCCACTTCCTGATCTCGGAGGCGATCATTTCGCGGAACTCCTCGGGATTGAGCTTCCATGGCTCTGACCCGAGTTTATCGACGCCGGTCTTGAAGCTCGGCAGATCCTGGACCGCCGCCAGTTCCTTGTGCAGCCGCTGCACGATCGCTTGCGGCGTGCCCGCCGGCGCGATGATGCCGAACCAGTTGGCTGCCTTGACGCCTTGAAGTCCCTGCTCGGCCAAGGTCGGCACATCCGGCATATAGCGCGAGCGCTTGTCCGATGCCACGCCCAGTGCCCGTAGCCTGCCGGAGCTGAGGAACGGTCCGAGCGACGAATAGCCGACCACGATGAAATGTGAATCGCCGCCCAGGATGTTCTGGATCGCTGGTCCCGCGCCTTTGAACGGCACATCGACGACATTTATCCCCGCGCTCTTCGCGAACAAGAGCCCGCTCGTGTGCAGGAAGGTGCCAATGCCTGAATGGGCCATGTAGAGCTGGCCCGGCTTTGCCTTGGCCAGCGCAATGAACTCCTGAATGTTCTTAGCCGGCAGCGCAGGATTGATCGCGATGAATGCCGGGTCGGCAATGGCGAGCATGCTGACCGGCGCGAATGATTTTTCCGGATCGAACTTGAGCTTGTAGACGTAGCGGCTGGTCGTCAGAGCGGTGGACGTGATCAGCAGCGTGTAGCCGTCCGGTGCTGAAGTCGCGACGTGCTCCGTGCCGATCATACCGCCCGCACCGGGACGATTGTCGACGATGATCTGCTTGCCGAGCCGTGGACCAAGCTCGGTTGCAACGATACGTGCGAGCGTGTCGTTGGCGGCACCTGGTGGAAATGGCACGACGAGCCGCACCGGCTTCGTCGGATACTCCAGCGCTGACGAGGGTGCGGCGAGAGCGAGCATCGCGCCTGCCATAATGCCGAGGTTTCCGTAGAGTCGCATCGTTGCCTCCCGATCCAGCACTGGCGTTGCGGCTTGCTATTTCGCTTTCCGCTTGGACCTGTCGTCCCTGAAGCCCACTTCTCCCATGCAGCTTTCCACCGGCCCGACGCTACATGGCCCGACGTAGTTATGGCAACCGCCATGGTTGCATTGGACGTTGGTGCGGGCGCTCTAGTGGCCCGTCGCGCCAAAATCGCATCATGGCCGCAGCCACCGTCCGATTCTGGCGCGATGAACGCCTCACACGGCCTGAAGTCGCCGCTGGTCCGGCCAAGCCGTGGCGAGAGGCCGTCGATCATGCGCTCGTGACACGTCGCGGGGAGGCTCTTGAATAGTTCAGTGGTAGGATACGACCCGACGGCGAAGAGCAACCACGGTCCAGCGTCATGACGGAATATGAACGACCCGGTCCCCGGTCGTGCTTCATTTCCCATAGCTATGGGGACCAGACGACGTTGTCTGCGTGCCTCGAGCGCCGCTTTCCCAATGGCTGGCGGCCCTACGTCTTCCCGCCGCTGGAGACACCACAACAGGCCATCAGCGAGCATCTGATCGATGCCGTGACGGCCTGCGACGGCTTTGTCTACCTCGATACGCCGACTTCTCGCGGCTCGTTCTGGGTCGGCTTCGAGCGCAATCTGGCGGCGCGGCTCGGCAAGCCGGTCTATGCGTTCCACCCCAGACGGCCGCTGGTGGCGTTCACACGGGATCGCAGAGCGGCGGCCGATCCGATCGTCTCCGTGCTGTTCAACGCGGCAGTTCGCGAGGATGTTCGGATCATCGGCGAAATCCGCGACCGCATATGGGACCGGTATCGCTTCGAAATTCGCGGCGACCAGTGGACGCGTCTCGACAACGAGGCACGACAGATGATCGATACCGAGGCCGGCCGCGCGAACAAGCTGGCGGTAGGCGGCGTGGTCCTGCTGTTTCTCTCGAACGCATCGGTCTGCAACGGGTTTCACGACTACCTCGACCCGTTTGCCTACCGCCGGGCGATCAAAGATATGGAGACGCCGGCGGGCGCAACCGCGGCGACATTTGCGACGTTGCCGCCGGAGCGCACCCTGGTGCTGTGGCTCGGCCCGCCGGACCGCGATCGCATCGAGGCAACGCTCGCCACCATGGGGGCGACCTGGGCTCCCTACGTCCGGCTCTTGCGCGCAGCGCTCGAGGACCATCAGCGTCTCGTGGTGCGCGACGGGCACGGGCATCTCAACGCCTACGATCTGGACACAATGCTGGCGCGGGTCACGTGGGCCGCTATCAGAGCCGATCCGCGTCTGGCACGCAGCTACCTTCAGGATCTCGCGAGCAAGCCCAGGATTCATGGCTAACCGCCCGTGCTTTCCAGCAGCGCGACGAACAGAGAGGCAGTGGTGGGTCTGCAGCTGACTATTTCGTAAAGCGCAGGATCTTGGTGGGCGGTATAGGGATTGAACCTATGACCCCACGCGTGTGAAACCTGGGGCGGGACTTTTACGGGCTTTCCCCCAGCTTCCCGGTGTTTCCCAACCAACTGAATTTGTTGACATTCGGCTTCCTTCAACAAGATGTTCTGCCCCGTCGTTTCCCGGCCGGTGCTTCCGTGGTGCTTCCGTGGACCAACCGGCGCCAACCTCGGAGGACGCAGGATGTCGGCCTTGAAACTCACCAAGTCTGTCATCGACGCGATCGAACTCAAAGATCGTGATGTGTTCGTATGGGATGTGGAACTCAAAGGTTTCGGCGTTAGGGCGTCACCTAACGGAGTCATGACTTTCATCGCGCAGTATAGAGCCGGAGGCGGTCGCTCGGGGCGGACGCGACGCTCCACGATCGTCAGGTTCGGGACCCTGACCGTGGACGAGGCTCGCAAGCAGGCCAAGGTGATCCTTGGCGCAGTGGCTAGCGGCCAGGATCCGTCGGGCGAGCGCACGGCGAGCCGCCGCGAAATGACGGTGAGCCAGCTCTTGGACCAGTACGAGAAGGAAGGCGCGGGCCATCTCAAAGCCAGGGAAAGGCGGCAGCAGATAGCACGGCTCCGTCACCATGTAGGCGCGCTGCTCGGCTCGAGGCAGATCGGTAAGGTCCGGGTGGCTGACATCGAGAAGATGATGCGCGACGTAGCGGCTGGCAAAACACAGAAGGACGAGAAGTTCGGGTTTCGTAAACGCATCATCGTCCGAGGCGGCGAAGGAGCGGCCGCTCGCGCTGTGCGAGACTTGTCTGCCGTCTTCGCGTTCGCTGTTCGGATTGAGGTGCTCGCGGCGAATCCATGTTCGCCTGTCAAGAAGCCGGCTGTGCGACGCCGTAAGCGGTTTCTCGACGTGGACGAACTCAACCGGCTCGGCGCCGCTCTGCAGAAGCTCAAAGCCGAAGGCGCCAACGAGAAGGCGATCAACATCACGCTTCTTTGGGCCCTAACCGGCTGCCGTCGCAATGAGATCGCCGAACTTAAGTGGGCTGATGTCGATCTCCTGCGCAAATGCCTGCGGCTAGGTGACAGCAAGACAGGGGAAAGCCACCGTGTCCTGGCTTGGCCGGCGCTAGAGATACTGACCAATATCCCTCGGGGACAGTCGCCCTATGTCTTCCCCTCGGAGCGTGGGGACACCTTTTATCAAGGCACGAAGAAGATCTGGCCCAGGCTGATAGCATTAGCTGAATTGCCAGGCGTAACGCCGCACACCCTGACCTGCTTCCGTAACTCCGATCCGGTGGTGATGGCGTAAGGGTCTGGGTTGGTTTGCGAATCAGCTATTTCTCTTGTCGAGGGCGGCTCACTCGGCAGGTGATGGGATGCGAAGCTTCGAGATCGTGCAGTCGGACACCGACAC
>CAMAYR010000064.1 GCA_945862355.1 Devosia equisanguinis
GTCAACTAAGGCGCGACGCCTCACTAGTCGCGGCAGCCGTGGTGCTGGCAAGCGGTCGCGCCTTGATGTTGCGGCTCGAGTTGGCGCTCTGGTTGTTCGTGGCCTCCACGGTCGGTCAGGCCGTCTACATCTGGGGTTTGGCCCCGCTCTGGTTCGATCGCGAGGACCCGCCCGATCCGACAGGCCGACGCCAGACGACCAATGCCTTCGTGATCTACGCCGCCGTGACGGCACTTGTCGTATGGGCCGCGCAACGCGGTCTGCTCTTTGAATGGCGTGAGATATCCATGCCGCTGCTGGCGTTCGCCGGCGTCGCCTTCGCGGCTCACGTTCTCCAGGTGCTGAAGGCGCTCTCCTGGCCAGCCGGCGATGATGGCGGCGCACCCGGTTTCGGAGCCTCGTCCGAGAACGTCTCGGACGAGCCGCTTCGTCCCCCGCACGAATCCAAGCGCGTCAAGGTCATGGCCGATTACGGCTCGCATCCGCTCTGGGCGCTGGACGAGGACACCGGCGGCGATTTGTCGCCCGCCGCGATTGGCCTGTCGGCGGATCTTGCCCGCGACCTGGTCGACTGGGCCGAGCGCTACGGTGGCGGGCCCAACCGCATCGACGAGCCGGGCCGGCCCTGGACCGATGCCGACTTCTCAGCCCACGAAGCGGAAGCTCGCCCGCTCGCCATGCGCCTCGCCAGCGAGCGTCCGGACCTTGTGGTCTACGTCGTGGAGCCCGGCGTCGGCGTCGTCGAGGTGCGCGCGGAGGATTGACGGAAGAGGGCGGAGGCCCGGCCAAAACTACGCCAATTCCTTCCGCACGATCTCCGCGCCTTCCACCATCGCCTTCAGCTTCCCGAACGCGACGCTGCGCGGCAGATATTTCATCCCGCAGTCCGGTGCCGCGATCAACTGCTCCGGTGCAACGTGCTTCAGCGCCGCGCGTAGCCTGTCGGCCACGACCTCCGGGCTCTCGACGGTCTTGTCGCCGAGATCAATCACACCGAGTATCACCTGCTTGCCCTGCAACTCTCTGAGTACGCCGAGGTCGATCTTCGGCTGCGCGCTCTCGATCGAGATGGCGCGTGCGCTCGACTGCGCCAGCTCGGCGAGGAACGCATAACCCTGCGGCTTGTTGGCGACGAGCTGCGCATAGCCGAAGCAAAGATGCAGCGCCGTCTCGCAGGTCAGGCCAGCGAGCGCCCGGTCGATCGCCTTCACCGCGAAGCGCCGGGCCGCCTCGGGGTTGTTGCGCAGCCACGGCTCGTCGAGCTGGATCACGTCTGCGCCAGCCTCCGCGAGCGCGCGTACTTCCATATTCACGGCGTCGGCGAAGGCAAGTGTCATCGCTTCGAGATCGCGATAGTGCTCGTCGACGACCTGCTGTGCCATCGTGAACGGCCCCGGCAGCGTGATCTTGATTTTCCGATCTGTATTGGCGCGCAGGAACTCCACGTCGCGCACCTCCACCGGCCCCGTCCACCGGATCGGCGCGACGACGCGCGGCACCGCCGTCGAGCGGCCGGCCTGCTGTTGGGGAATGAGTGCTGGGTTGTCGTTGTCGATGCCCGCGAGCGCGGTGGCGAAGCGATTGGAATAGCTCTCCCGGCGCATCTCGCCGTCGGTGATGATGTCGAGGCCCGCGCGCTCCATGTCGCGGATCGCGACGATCGTGGCGTCGTCCTGCGCCTGCTCGAGGAATTCAGGCGCCACCCGCCACAGCTCAGCGCGCCGCGTGCGCGGTACCGGGCCGGACATCAGCCGCTGCCGGTCGATCAGCCAGTCGGGCTGGGGATAGCTGCCGACGGTGGTGGTTGGAATGAGCTTCGGCTTCATGCGGAACTCCGCGCTCCTGGGCGACGGCGATGCGCGGTGCCCGCTGTCGCTTGGCGAGCATGGCGGTTATGTTGCGGAACGGGGCAGGTCGCGTCAGGCGGTGTACTTTGTCAAGCCGCACGGAAATCGAACGGAGGAAGCGATGGATCTCGGGGTGAAGGGACGTACCGCGCTCGTCGCGGCATCGAGCCGAGGGCTGGGCCGGGCCTGCGCGGAGGCGCTGGCGGCCGAGGGCGCCGACGTCTTCATCAACGGCACGGGCAAGGAAAGCCTCGACGCGACTGTTGCCGAGATGCGCGCGAGGTATCCGAACGTGAAGATAGACGGCGTACAGGCCGACATCACCACGCAGGAAGGCCGCGCCAACGTGCTCGCCGCCTGCCCCAAGCCCGACATCCTCGTCAACAACAACGCCGGCCCAGAGCCCAAGATGTTCCTCGAGACCACGCACGAGGACTGGATGAAGGCGCTGGAGGGCAACATGGTCGCAGCCCTCATGCTCACCCACGCGGTGTTGCCCCACATGCAGGAGCGCAAGTTCGGCCGCGTCGTCAATATCACCTCGGCAATGGTGACGACGCCGCGCGCTCATCAGGCGCTTTCCTCGGGCGCGCGAACCGGCCTCACCGGGGTGATGAAGGGCCTCTCCCGAGACTTCGCGAAATACAACGTCACCTTCAACAACCTGCTGCCCGAGCGCTTCGACACCGGCCGCCAGAAGCAGCTCGCCGAGCGGATAATGAAGCTCAAGGGCTGGACGCGGGAGGAAGCCCGTGCCGACCAGGTCTCGCAGATCCCTGCGGGGCGCTACGGCCAGCCCTCCGAGTTCGGCGCGACCTGCGCTTTTCTTTGCTCGGTTCATGCAGGCTTCATCACGGGTATGAATATCCATCTGGACGGCGGCGCTTATCCAGCGTTGATATGAGCCCGCTTGACGCCCTGCCCGCCTGTCGCGACGCAGTGCCGGCCAATGGAAACGACTACAGGAGACCCGACGTGATCCCATCGCGGACTTTGCTATCTCGCCTGGCGCTTTCATGCGTCGCACTCGCTGCCGTAGCTCTGCCAGCCGCAGCCCAGCCGGCCTGGCCGACCAAGCCGTTGCGCTTCGTCGTGCCGTATCAGCCCGGCGGCATCATCGATGCGGCCGCACGCGTGATCGGACCGAAGATCACCGAATCCTGGGGCCAGCAGGTCATCATCGAGAACAAGCCGGGCGGCAACGCCATCATCGGCATGAGCTTCGTCGCCAAGGCACCCGCCGATGGCTACACCTGGGTGTTGGCGACGCTCGGGGACTTCACGGTCAACCCGACCATGATCAAGGACATCCCCTACACGATCGACAAGAGCTTCGCGCCCGTCGGCATCATCACCTCGATCCCGACCGTGTTCGCGGTCAACGCGGCTTCGCCCTACAAGTCGATGGCCGACGTGATCGCGGACGCCAAGAAGCAGCCGGGCAAGATCAGCTACGCCACGCCCGGAAACGGCGCGATCAACCACATCGCGATGGAATCGATCGCCCTCAACACCGGCACGAAATTCCAGCACATTCCCTACAAGGGCGGCGCACCGGCGACGACGGCGGTTGCAGCCGGCGACGTGCCGATCGGTCTGCTGGCGGTGACGGCGGCCATCCCGTTCATCAAGTCGGGCAAGATCCGTCTCCTCGCCACGGCGACCCAGGCGAAGCTCACGCAATACCCCGAGTTGCCGACGCTCGCAGAGCTCGGGATGCTGAAGTTCGACGGCTCCAACTGGGTCGGTATGATGGCGCCTAAAGCCACACCCACCGCCCTGGTCGATAAGATGAATGCCGAGCTAGGCAAGATTTTGCGGATGCCCGACGTCGTCAAACGGCTGGCGGCGACCGGTGGCACGCCGATCCCCGGCTCGGTAGCCGACTTCGACAAGCGGGTGAAGGCCGAGACTGCAGCGTTCCGCGAGGTCGTCACCAAGGCGAAGATCGAGGCGCAGTAGAGTGCGATCGTCCGAGGCGGCTCCTCAGAGGGCGTGAATCGCACGTTGAATAAAGACTGGAGTCGTTCCGGCGTTTCCATTTCAGCTGGAACGACTCTATTACCCAGATCAGGCCGGCGTGCCGCGGACGAAGATCTCCGCGAGCCGCCGGCAAGTCGCCCCGTCGGTCGCAGCATCGCCCGCCAGCGCGAGCAATTCCGACGCACTGCCCTCGAGGCCGATGTGGCCGAGCACAGCGGCAGCCTTGGCCGCAAGCGCATCGTCATCGAGCCGGCATGCAGGATCGCCCGGCGCGTCCAGGATGCGCTTTCTCAGCACGCCGCCCTTCGTGGTTACCTCGATATCGGCCGGCCACTGACGCGGGAAGTGATGATCGAGCGAAGGATCGGCAACGACCTCGACCATGCCGGCAAGCTGCCGGATGCGCCCATCCTCGAGCATTCCCGCTCGATCGACGTCCCAGAGTTGGCGCGGCGCGAACGCCGCAATCGCCATCTGCGCCCCGGCGCTGATGTAGCCCGTCGCGCGCACGGCTGGATCGAGCTTCGTTGCGATCATGCCCGCGTAGGCGGAAGGCACCCGCACTTTGACGGCCAGTATGGCCGACGGATCGAGCCCATCGGCGAGAAGCTGCTGCATCGCGACCGTTGCTGAAAGCGCCTGCCGCGACGTGCAAAATGGTTTCAGGCTCAGATCCGGATAGACGCTGGTGTCGCCCAGTCCCACTGTCAACGTCTCCACGGCTACCGGTACGCCGAGCATCGTCTCGAGCCATGGCCCATCGAGCAGCGCGAGGTCGCCCTTGAAGCCGCCTGCCGCCGCCTCCGCCGCCCGAATGCCGTCGCCGACGGCGGCCATGAGCACGATCCATCTCCCCGACGGCTCGCCGCTGAACCGGCCGATCCGCGATGGCGTCATCATCAGCGCCAGCGACAGCGCGTGTGCCGTCGCCTTCTCGTCGAGTCCCAACATCCGGGCTGCCACCGCAGCAGAGGCGAGCGGCGCGACCGTCCGTGTCGGCCAGACACCCTGATAGAGCACACGCGCGCCGTCGAACGCCGTGGCGAGGCGGATGGCGATCTCCGTACCCGCCCAAATGGCGCTGGCGACCGGTGACGGATCGACGCTCTTGCGTGCGGCGAAGCCGAGCGCGACCGGCACGACGACACTGCTCACCGTCGTGCAGGACGACAGATGGATGTCGTCGATCTCGGTCGACCGCACGCTTGCCGCCAGTGCCGCGATGCCCGCCGCCGTCTCCGCGGCCCCGCTCTCCACCTGCGCGAGCAGCCGGCCATCGTGCGAAGCCGCTCCAGTCATCCGGGCGACGACGGTGTCGGCGATGTGGCGGCGCTGCACCTGCCGGTCCAGCAGCGGAAGCTGTCGGGCATCTGCCGAGCAGACGAACGCCGCAAGCTGCTCGAGAACGCCCGCCCGCGTGCCCACGGGCTCAACCGATGCCGAGCAGGCGACGCAACTCATCGAGCCGCTGTGTGCGGTCTTCCTTGTCGTCGCCCGGGGCCGCCATCCTCGTGCCAAGCTCCCCCGCCCAGGCCTGTCGCTTCACGATCGCCTCCGACATCGTCGGCTCGATCCCGGAATCGGCCACCGTCTTGGCGACCTCGACCATCTCCTCCGAGCGCCGCCGCCCGTGATGCAGCGTGCGCGAGAGCATATAGCGGCTGGTCTTGTCCCAGTCCTGGCCGGGGAACATGTCCTTCAGCGAGGCGAGCACGTCGTGCGTCACGCCATAGTGGTGCGAGGCGAGCAGGCATTCGGCGACGAGGCTCTCGATGCCCTTGACCATCACGCTCCGGCACATCTTGACGGACGATGCGGCCCCGATCCGCTCAAGCGAGTAGATCCTGGCGTCGAATCCTAGCGGAGTTCCGATCTCGAGGAACGCCGGCGCATGCTGCCCGCCGAGCAGGATCGGCGTGCCGATGCCCTTCGGGTGGATCGGCGACATCACGGCCGCCTCGACATAGCGCCCGCCCGCCTGCTCGACGATGGACGCTGCCTCCTGCTTCGTCCGCGGCGACACCGAGTTGACGTCGAGGAACATGGTGCCCCCGGCAAGCCCCGGCGCCGTCGCACGCGCGGCATCGAGCGCGGAGCCAGCCGTCACCGCGCTGATCGCGAGCGTGGCACGTCGCGCTGCATCCGGCGCCGATGCCGCCATCGCGATGTCGAGCGCCTTGGCAGCCATGCTTTGCTGGCTGTCCGCCTTTGCGAACGCGATGTCGAATGCTGATATCGCCTTGACGCCCGCTTTGCGCAGATCGGCAGCCAGCGCCTGTCCGACCTCGCCCAGGCCGATTAGCGCGACGCTCAGGTTCGCTCCGGGGGTCATCTTCTTGCCTCGTTGCTTGAATTAATCGATTGATCCGATCGAATTGGCGCTATCGGTCGACATGATCGTCTGCTGATCAACTCCCATCACGAGCGATGGTCAAGTAACATGAGCCCACCGACCATACTGGCCTTGGACCTCGAAGGTACGCTCATCTCCAATGCCATGAGCTGCTTCCCGCGCCCTGGATTGCACGCGTTCCTGGATTTCTCGGCGGCGCATTTTCCTCGCGTCGTGCTGTTCACGGCCGTATCCGAGCACCGCGTTCGGCCGATCCTCGACGTTCTCGCCGCAGAGGCGGCAATTCCGGGTTGGGCACGCGGCATCGAGATCATCGGCTGGGCCGGAGAGGTGAAGGACCTGGGCTTCATTCCTCGCGCCACGGTTGCCGGGACCCTGCTCGTCGATGACCTCGAGAGCTACGTCCACCCCGATCAGCGCGCGCAGTGGGTACCGATCGAGCCTTTCGTCCAGCCCTACCCGGACACCGACCTCGAGCTGGTCCGGGTCACCGAGGCTCTCCGCGACCGGCTGAGGAGCGCGGGATGACCATGCAAGCTGTCCCGCAGGCGCTTGCCGGGGGCCGCGCTGTCGTCTTCGATGCCTTTGGAACATTGGCCGCGCTTCCCCGGCTTCTGCGCGTCGCTGCTGCCCCTGATCCGACACTCCCTGATCCGACGCGGGCGCTGCATCCATGCCTGCGACCGCGCTGGGACGACCATGCAGGATAAATGCGTCGAGCCTACGTGCAAGGCGTACGGAGCCGCGCTATAGGAGCGCCGAACCGCCAGTGTCGAGGCGACAATGCCGACAGTCGAAGGAAGCGAGCCATGGCCAATCCAGGTCCATCGAAGGCCTATCCCGTCTCGTGGGATCAGTTCCACCGCGATGCGCGGGCGCTCGCCTGGCGGCTGAGCAACAAAGGTCCGTTCGAGGCAATCGTCTGCATCACGCGCGGCGGTCTGGTGCCGGCCGCGATCGTCGCCCGCGAGCTGGAGTTGCGCGTGATCGAGACGATCTGCATCGCGAGCTACGACTTCAAGAAGCAGGGCGAGTTGCGCGTGCTGAAGGCCATCGCCCCCCAGATTGCCGAGATCGGCGACGGCAAAGGCGCAGGCGTGCTCGTCGTCGACGACCTGACCGACACCGGCAAGACCGCCAAGATGGTCCGCGACCTGCTGCCCAACGCTCACTTCGCC
Source organism: Devosia equisanguinis (assembly GCA_945862355.1). Taxonomy (GTDB): domain Bacteria; phylum Pseudomonadota; class Alphaproteobacteria; order Rhizobiales; family Hyphomicrobiaceae; genus CAMDPA01. Next base: position 7,362 of record CAMAYR010000064.1, read on the forward strand.
GCGATTTATGCCAAGCCGCAGGGCGCCCCGGTCATCGATACCTTCGTCACCGAGGTGAGCCAGGACACCTGGATCTATTTCCCCTGGGACATGGGCCTGTCCTACCAGGAGCCCATGCGCAAGGGGGGGTAGGTTTCTGCTGCCCGGCCAGTGCTTCCGCGACCGCTGCCCGAACGCGGCACGCGTGCCCTCCCCCTTCGAGGGGAGGGTGCGCTTGGGGGACATGTCTGCGTCGGGTCCTCCACGTCACGCTGCCTCATCGGCATGGCGGCTATGGCCTTGGAGCGACGGGGTAGGTCGCAACGGTTGCCGAAACCCGCGGGGCGACAGGCCCGAGCCCATGACCGACATCGCCACCCGCGGCTATGTCCAGCCTGAGGTATCCAACCGAACTTGTGGTCGGTTCTCGACGCGGCACTGAATCGGCTGCTGATGGAGCCGTTGCCACTCGAGCGGTATGCCCGAACGCACATGGCGCCCGACCTCGTCGTCGCCGCTTGCATGGCACGCTACAGCGGGCCATAACGCGCGCGATCCATCCCACGCCCCTTCCACAAGGACGATCCGCCAATGCCCTTCAAGCCTCGCGTCTTTTCCGGCATGCAGCCGACCGGTAATCTGCATCTGGGCAACTATCTGGGCGCGCTGCAGCGCTGGGTGGAGATGCAGAACACCCACGAGTGCATCTATTGCATCGTCGACATGCACGCGATCACCGTCTGGCAGAACCCGGCCGAACTGCGCCAGGCCATCCGCGACGTGGCAGCGGCTTATATCGCTGCGGGGCTCGATACGAAGAAGAGCATCATCTTCAACCAGAGCCAGGTTCCGGTGCACGCCGAACTCGGTTGGATCTTCTCCTGCGTCGCGCGGCTCGGCTGGCTCGACCGCATGACGCAATTCAAGGAGAAGGCGGGCAAGGACAAGGAGCGTGCTTCCGTCGGCCTCTACGCCTATCCCGCGCTGATGGCCGCCGACATTCTCGCTTATCAGGCCACGCATGTACCGGTCGGCGAGGACCAGAAGCAGCACCTCGAGCTGACCCGCGACATCGCGCAGAAGTTCAACAACGACTATGCAGACGGCATTCGCGCCGCCGGCATCGCGGATGGTCTGTTCTTCCCGATGCCGGAGCCGGTCATCCAGGGACCGGCGACGCGCGTGATGAGCCTTCGCGACGGCTCCAAGAAGATGTCGAAGTCGGATGCTTCCGACAACTCGCGCATCAACATGATCGACGATGCGGACACGATCGGAAAGAAGATCCAGAAGGCCAAGACCGATCCCGAGCCGCTGCCGAGCGAGGAGGCGGGCCTCGATCCGCGCCCGGAGGCCGACAACCTCGTGGGCATCTATGCGGCGATGGCGGACACGACGAAAGCGGATGTGCTGGCCCAGTTCGGCGGTGGGCAGTTCTCGACCTTCAAGAAGGCCCTAGCCGAGCTCGCCGTCGCCAAGATCTCGCCGATCACGTCGGAGATGCGCCGGCTCACCGCCGACCCGGCCGAGATCGACCGCATCCTCGCCGATGGCAGCCGACGTGCCGCGGCGATCTCGCAGCCGATCATGGATCAGGTGAAGGACATCGTCGGCTTCATTCGGAGCTGAGATCGGCAGCAGCCGCGTCACGCAATACGCCGAGTTGATGCTGCCCTGACGAGATCCATTGTTCTAAAGGCTCATCGCGCACCAGCCCGCGCGGCCGTTCCAATCCGTCTTCTAACGGATGCCGGATCGACCGGGATGGTGCATGGTGCTCGGCGAAACCCACATCGCTTACGACCGGCGCCAATAGTCGGCACGTTTTACAACTGGCGAGATGTACTCGCCGAACCGGGAGGAAAGTACCATGAGGCGTCCCGATCGAGATCGTTCGAAGACAATTGCCGGCAGAGCGGCAGGTATGGGGCTCGGCATCGTGCTCGCTACAGGCGGGCAGGCCTTGGCGCAGACGCCGGCCGAGTTCTACGCCGGCAAGAACATGGAGATGGTGATCGGCTACTCCGTCGGCGCCTCCTACGACTTCAACGGTCGCATCGTCGCCCGCCACATCGGCAAGCACATTCCCGGCAAACCGCAGGTGATCGTGCGCAACATGCCCGGCGCGGGCAGCCTGGTCTCGACGAACCATCTCTATAATGCCGCTGCCAAGGACGGCACCGTGATCGGCATCTTTTCGCGCGGCAACCCGATGTATCCGTTGCTCGAGTCCGGCGCGAAGTTCGACGCCGCCAAGCTCAACTGGATCGGCAGCACGTCGAAGGAGGTCAGCTTCGTCGTGGCGTCGGCGAAGTCGCCGTTCAAAACGCTCGAGGATGTGCAGCGCAACGAGATGCTGGTCGGCGGCACGGGGGCGGGGGCTGACACCGTCGTGTTTCCCGCCGTGCTCAACGGCACGATCGGCACCAGGCTGAAGATCGTCTCGGGCTATCCCGGCATCGCGGAAATCATGCTCGCGCTGGAGCGCGGGGAGGTGCAGGGCAGCGGATCGATGTCGCTCGGCACGATCCGGACGGCGCGACCGCAATGGCTCAAGGACGGCTCGGTCAACTTCCTGGCGGTGATGGCGCTTCAGCATCACGCCACCGAGCTTCGCAACGTGCCGCTCGCCTCGAATTTCGCGAAAAACCCGATCGACCGCCAGGCGCTCGAGCTGATCCTGTCGCGGCAGAGCATGGCCTATCCGGTAGCTGCGCCACCGGGCGTGCCGGCCGACCGTGTCGCCGCGCTCAGGGCAGCCTTCATGGCCATGGCCAAGGACAAGGAGTTCGTCGCGGAAGCGATCAAGGCAGGTTTCGACATCGACCCGGTGAGCGGGGAGGAGATTGCGGCCATCATCGCGAAAGTCTACGCCGCGCCGAAGGAAGCCATCGATCGGGCGCGGGCGGCAGTTGCTGCTGGACGGGTCAGCAGCAAGAAAAAATAGCAGGGCGATCGAGACGAAAGAGCGCGGCGGATGGCTCACCTGCGCCGCGCTTTTCAATCACGACATGGGCTACGTCAGTGCCCGTCAGCCTAGCTTCGCGGGCGCGCCAAACTTGCCGGCAAAAGCGATTTCCGAGAGCGGCTTTCTCGCACGCGGCTCCTTCTCGCGGCCGGAAAGATCCTCGGGCAGCGCATCAGGATCGCCCTGGTAGCCGATGGTGAGGCCGCTGATGACGTCGAACTCCTCCGGCACGCCGTAGGTCGCGCGGATCTTGTCCTTCTCGATGCCGGCTGCCTGGTGCACGCGCAGGCCGCGCGCCTCGGCCTCGACCGTCAGCATCGCGGCGGCAGCACCCGTGTCGTAGCCGGCATAGCCGTTGGGATTGCCGTTCGCCTCGAACGTCTTGCGGGCGCAGGTGAAAACGAGGACTGGCGCGGTCTTCGCCCAGCGCTGATTGCGCTCATTGAAGCCTTGAAGCGCTGCTTCGTAACCGGCAGCGTCGTCGCTCGTGGCGACGATGAACCGCCAGGGCTGGCCGTTGTTGCACGACGGCGCCCAGCGCGCGGCCTCGAGGATAGCGGTGAGGTCCGTGCGCGAGACGGGCTTTTGCTGGAACGAGCGCGGGCTCCAGCGATCCTGGAGCAGCAGATTGAGGGGGACGGCGGTCTGTGCGGGCTTTTTCAGCATGCGTGCGTGATCCTTGTTGTCGACAGGTTGGAGTTCAGGAAGCGGCTGGAAAGCAATGCCTCACGTCTCGTGCTCGAGCTCGACCAGACGGACGGCGAGCGAGGGGACCGACAACGGCGACAGTAGCTCACTGCCGGGCACCTCGACGCGCGATTGATAGCCCGAAGAGCCGGGGTCCCGATAGACCGTGGTCACAAGCCGGCGCGCGTTGATCACCCAATACTCGCGCACGCCGAAGCGCGCATAGAGCGGCGCCTTGACGTTGTGGTCCGTTGGCAGGCTCGAATCGGCGATCTCGACGACGAGGAGTACCGTGTCCCCGCGCACATCTCCGGGCTTCATGCCCTGCGGGTAGACGATGAACTCCGGCTCCGGCTCGTCGTTCGGCCCTAGCCGAAGGGGAGTCTCGGAGGCGACCATGAGACCGGCGGGGGCTTGCCTGATCCAGAAATAGTTGAGCGAGACCTTCAGCGTCTCGTGATGATTGCCCTTGGCCGCCATGGCGACGAGATCCCCCCCAATCAGCTCGAACGGCTCGCCGTGGCGGATGATCCCGGCCTCGATCATCCCCTGCACCTCATCGCCGGTCCAGGCGCGGCGCGGCAGCCCGTCGCCGGCCCGGGTGGTGGCGGGGGCCTTGGGAAGCTCGGGTGCCGGCCTGCGGAAAATCTCGTTCATGGGCCGGAAACTAGCAGGAATTGTGCGCCTGGGCTATGTCGCCGCCGCCTTCAGCGCCTGGGGCAGCATCTCGGCCAGCAGGGCGAGGTCGGCGTCGGTGCCGGCGCTGATCCGGATGCAACGGTCGAGGGGGGCGACGCCGGGCATCCGCACGAACACGCCGCGGGCGATCAGCTCGGCCAGCACCTTGCGCGCATAGGTGCCATCACGCCCACAGTCGACGGCGACGAAGTTGGTGGCGGACTGCAGCGCCTTCAGCCCGTTGGCCGTCGCGATCTCGCCGATACGCGCGCGGGCACGGGCGATCCTGGCGACGACCTCGGCCAGATACGCCTGATCGGCGAGGGCTGCGATGGCGCCGGCCTGGCTCATGCGCGTGACGTCGAAGTGATTGCGGATCTTGTCGAAGTGGCGGATCACGTCGGCGTGGCCGAGGCAGTAGCCGACGCGGACGCCGGCCATGCCGTAGGCCTTGGAGAACGTGCGGAAGCGCAGCACCGACGGGTTCGACATATCCAGCGGCGGTATCGCGTCGGGCGGGGCAGTGTCGGAATAGGCCTCGTCGAGGATCAGCAGGCAGCCGTCGGGGGTGCCGTCGATCAGCGTCTGAACTGCGGAAGCACCTACCCAGGAGCCCATGGGATTGTCGGGGTTGGCGAAGTACAGGAGGCGGGCATTCTCGCGCCGCGCGGCGTCGAGCAGGGCCGGCCAGTCCTCGCGGTCATCCTTGTACGGCACCCGCACCAGCCGCGCGCCGAGGCCGTCGCAGTGGAATATGAAGGTCGGGTAGCCGCCGAGCGATGTCACGACGGTCTCGCCGGGCTCGACGCAAAGGCGTACGACGATGCCGAACAGCGCGTCGATGCCGCTGTCGACGGCGACGTTCTCGGCTTTCACGCCGTGGTGCGCGGCGATTGCCGCCTTGAGCTCGTGCTGCTCGGGATCGCCGTACATCCAGCTTTCCGCGGCGGCCCTGGCGATCGCCTCGACGACGCGCGGCGAAGGGCCGAACACGCTTTCGTTGGCGCCGATACGGGCGCGGAATTTCACGCCACGCTGGCGCTCCAGCGCCTCGGGACCGACGAACGGCGTGACAGAGGGGAGGTTGGCGATATGCGAGACGATGTGGGGCGGCATGGCTTCCGTCGTGAGATGGGCTGCGACGGGGCGAGGTTACAGCGGACGTCGGGCGCTGCGAAGGTTCAATCGCGGGGGCGCCGTGCGCGGGCTGCCGGCGACGCACATCATTTTCTGGCGACGCCTTGCCGGCTCCTCCAGAAGCGCGGGCCGCGCCGCGCGTGGCCTATGGCAAGAACGTAGACGGTCTCATCCTCGACCGCATAGAGCACCATGTAGGGGAAGCGCCGAACCGGCCATCGACGCGTGTCGCCGAGCGTCGCTCGCCGCGCAAACGGGTGCAGCTTCAAGAACGAATAGATTCGGCCTATCTCGTCGAGGAACTCGTCGCCGAGACCGTCCACCAGGCGATCATACCGGTTGGAGATCCGGAAGACGTCGCGCTGTGCCGCAATTGCGACGCGCAGCCTCACTCGGCCCGCCGACGGCGGCGCGCCAAATCCAACCGCTTGCGCGCATCGGACAATGCCTCGTCGGCGTCCAGCGTCGCCATCTCGCCGCGCCGGACGCTTTCGAGCCGCTCCTGCGCCAGCTTCGCCCATGCCGCGGCAGCGCCGTCCGCCATCGGCTCGAGGTCGTCGAGCAATCGATTGATGAGTTCGATGCGCTCGCTGGCGGAAAGCCTGCCCGCCTCCTCAGCCAGGATATCGACCTTGCCTGCCATGTAATCTCCATGTCGGCCAATGGTGCGCCTGCTTGGCTCCTTTGGGGGCAGCCGAGGCCCGTCCGCCGTCTGGAATTCTTAGCATTGCAGGGCGGTCGAGGCGAGACAGCCGCGCACTGCCGCAGCGCGTGGCGATCCAAAGCGCGGAGGACGAGGCTCCAACCATCTGCCTCCCCGGGCGAGGCGTGAGCCGAGACCCGGGGTCTTCACACGTCGAGGGGGAAGGCCCCGGCTCGCCGCTCGGTCCGCGCTGCGGCCCGGCGTCGGCCGGGGAAGCAAACCGAGCCGCCTACTCCGGGCAGCCCAGGTCGCGTAGCCAGACGTCGGCGTCGGCTGCTTTGTCGGCAAGGCCCATGTCGCGATAGAGGTCGCGAGCGCGACGCATGTAGGCGCCGGCGCCGGGGATGTCGCGGCGTTGCTGGCGTATGCTGGCGATATTCCAGCAGGCTCGCGCCATGCCCTCCTTGCTGCCCAGCTCCTCGTTCAGCCCCAGCGCCTTGATCTGCATCTCCTCGGCCTTGTCGAGGTCGCCGCGGATCTTGTGGATGATCCCGAGGTTGCCGTAGGCGCGCGCCATGCCCTCCTTGCGGCCCAGCTCATCGTTCAGCGCCAGCGCCTTTACCTGCATGTCCTCGGCTTTGTCGAGGTCGCCGCGGGTGAAGTGGATGTTCCCGAGATTGCCGTAGGCTGCTGCCATGCCCTCCTTGCTGCACAGCTCTTCGTTCAGCGCCAGCGCCTTCACCTGCATCTCCTCGGCCCGGTCGAGGTCGCCGCGGGTCTTGTGGATGATCCCGAGGTTGCCGTAGGCGGCTGCCATGCCCTCCTTGCTGCCAAGCTCCTCCTCCAGCCCCAGCGACTTGAGCTGCATCTCCTCGGCGCGGTCGAGGTCGCCGCGAGTAGAGTAGATGATCCCGAGGTTGGCGGTGGCTCGGGCGATGCCCTCCGTCCAGCCGATCGCCTCGGATATCCGCAGCGCCTCGGTCTGCATCTCTTCGTCGGCGGCGAGATCGCCGCGGGTCCGCAGCACCCAGCCCAGCCGCGTGCAGGCCATCGCCTCGGCCTTTCGGTCGCCGTTGCGCAGGCCGACGCCCAGCAGTTGCTCGAACGCTTTGTCGGCGGCTGCGAGATCGCCGCGGCGAAACTGCAACTCACCCAGAAATCGCAGGCCACCGGCGTTGTCGGGATCGAGCGCCACCGCCTTGTCGTAGGCGGCGAGCGCCTTGGCGGTGTCGTGCAGGAAGGCCAGCGCACCGATGTGGCGCCAGGTGGCAGCACTTTCCGCCAGTCCCTTGCGGCCTTGCTCGACCAGCGGCCGCGCCTTCGCCTCCATCGCCTCGGCGCGGGCGCGCAGCTTGTCCTCCAGATCGGCGGGCTTCGCCGCCGTGGGGTCCTGCGCCAGGGCTAGCAGGTCGATGTCGCCGGCATCAGCCAGCGCATCGAGGGCTGCGGCGACGCCGGCCTCGGTCTCCGCGCGCGAGGTGTCGATGCCGCGGCCCTCGGCGGGCTTGGCCTGCGCCACCATCGCCTGCGCGAGCTTGAGTTTCAGCAGATGCTCGACGATCTCGGAGGCGAGCAGCGCGGGCGCGCCGAAGCCGTCATGGGAGACGATTCCCGTGTTGCCTTCGCGGATGCGGGCGCGGAACGTCGTCTGGCGCGCGTGCAGGGCGTCGGGCTCGCGCTGGTCGGCGGGCTGGGGGAAGCTGTCGGGCGCGACCCATAGGAAACGCCGCACGCGGGCCTCGTGCGCCCAGTCGTGCTCCATCTCGGTGATCGAGCGCGGGTCGTTGCTGTCGCTGCCGAACGGCTCCCAGCCGCGACGATGGCCGATGATGCCGACGAAGATGTCCGCGCCACAGACGCCGCCGCGGCAGTGCTCCACGGCGGAAGTGTCCTGCGGGCCGAACGTCTCCATGCGGACGCAGTGGAACACACCGGTATTGGTCAGCCGCAGCCAGACCGCGTCGCGGAACGCGGTGAGGTCCATCGCGGTGGAGGAAAGGAATACGGTATCGAGTGTCGTCGCCATCGAAGCCCCCCCGGCAATGGCGATCACTCTGACGGCGGACGGCGGGGCTGGCAAGCGCAGCCCGCGGATCGCGCCCCACTTCTCAAGCCGGTGCTGCGAGGCAATCCTTCATGGCGGTAGCGAGGCCCGTCATCAGCTCGAAATAAAGGTTCGGACCCGGTGTCAAAGCGGTGCCCTCGGGGTCGAGCACCGCCGTGCGCGAGCGCGTGCCTTCGGTGACGCTCGATATCGTGCGGGGATGGTGGCCCGGCTCGGCGAACACGCAGACGGCGCCGAGCGAGGCGACCTTCTTCCTCAGATCGGAGATCCGCTTCGCGCTCGGTTGCTCGTCCGGGTCGACAAGGATCGAGCCCACGGCATTGAGACCGAAGCGGTGCTCGAAATACTGGTAGGCGTCATGCAGCACGATGAACGGACGGCCCGCGACAGGGGCGAGATCGGACGTCAGCTTCGCCGCCAGCTTGTCGAGCCGGGCGGAAAGCGCGTCGGCGTTGGCGCGGAAGCGGGCAGCATGGGCCGGCGCGCGCTCGGCCAGCACGGCGGCGATGGCGGCGGTCATGGCCTTGGCGTTGTCCGGGTCGAGCCAGACGTGGGCATCGTAGGCGGCCTTGCCTCGCGGGCTGTGGTCGTGGGCATGGCTGTGCTTACGTGCCTCGAAGGTGCCGCCGGCCCGGCGCGGCAGGCGCTTCACGCCAAGCGCCTCGGCGAGTGTCGCAACCTTCACCGAGCGCGGCAGCGCGCGGACGATTTTCGCCGTGAACGGCTCGAGCCCTTCCGAAATCCTGAAGAACACCTCCGCGCGGTTCACACGCTGCGCATCGGAGGGTCGCATCGCATATGTGTGCGGGGAGGCGTTCCCGTCGACTAGAAGCTCGGGCTCGCCGACGCCCTTCATCACCTCGGCGACGAGAGCATGGATCGGCTTCGACGTGACGACGACGCGGGGCGATGCGCCTTGCGAGTAAGCCTGGGACACCCCCAGCGCAGACGCGAGAAGCGCAACCATCAGCACACGCGTGAGAAAAGACATGCACACCGCCTTCCGAGGACGCAGGGCGTCACTCAGCCGTTGACCGGTCCCGCCGGCCAGACGCAGCCCGCATGGGCCGCCTCGTTCCATGAGATCGACACGTTATATTGTACCAGAGCCGGAGCGGCAAGCCCGCCGCAGGCCTCGGTGCAAATCGGTCGCTACCGTGCGGCGGGCGGGACGCGCAGCGTTCCGAATGAGGCGTGTGCATACGCGACCCTGCACTCACGACTGCACACGCACGCGCCTCGTGACTTCCGCGCCGGTGCAGGCTATCTCGCGGGCCATGCTGCACATCAACGAGCTTTCCTATCGCATAGAAGGGCGCCCCATCCTGGAGAGCGCCAGCGTCGGTATTCCCGAGGGCCACAAGGTCGGCCTCGTCGGCCGCAACGGAGCGGGCAAGACGACGCTGCTCAAGCTTATTTCCGGCGAGATCGCTCCGGATCTGGGCGGTATCACCATGCCGCGCGGTCATCGGCTTGGCTACGTCACGCAGGAGGCACCGGGCGGCGACGACAGCCTGATCGACTGGGTACTATCGACCGACACCGAGCGTGCGCAACTGTTCGCCGAGGCCGAGACCGCAACCGACCCACACCGCATCGCGGACATCCATGTGCGCCTTGCCGACATCGACGCGCACTCCGCACCCGCCCGGGCGGCGCAGATCCTGGCTGGCCTTGGTTTCGACGAGATAGCGCAGCGGCGGCCTTGCCGGGACTTCTCCGGCGGCTGGCGGATGCGCGTGGCGCTCGGCGCGGTGCTGTTCCTCGAGCCCGACCTGCTGTTGCTCGACGAGCCGACCAACTACCTCGACCTGGAAGGCACGATGTGGCTCGAAAGCCATCTTCGCGCCTATCCGAACACCGTGCTGATGGTCAGCCACGACCGCGACCTGCTGAACCGGGCGGTCGGCGCGATCCTGCATCTGGATCGCGGCAGGCTCACGCTCTACTCGGGCGGCTACGACGACTTCGAGGCTCAGCGGCGGGCCAAGCTCGACCTGGACCTGAAGCTCAAGAAGAAGCAGGACGAGCAGAGAAAGCACCTCGAAGCATTCATAACGCGCTTCAAGGCGAAGGCCAGCAAGGCGACCCAGGCGCAAAGTCGGGTGAAGGCGCTCGCCAAAATGCAGCCGATCGCGGCCGAGGTGGAGGACCGCGTCGTGCCGTTCCGGCTGACGAGCCCGGCAAAGGAGCTGGCTAGCCCGCTGATCCGCATCGAGGGCGGCAGCGTCGGCTATGCGGAAGGTCAGCCCGTGCTGCGGGGACTCGATTTGAGGTTGGATCACGACGATCGCATCGCGCTGCTCGGCCAGAACGGCAATGGTAAGTCCACCTTCGCAAAGCTGCTCGCTGGCCGCCTGCAACTGATGGGCGGGCACATGCGCGCGGCGTCGAAGATGGAGGTCGGCTTCTTCGCGCAGCACCAGCTCGACGATCTCGTCACGTCGAAAACGCCATATGGGTACATTGTCGATCTGATGCCCGATGCGACGGAGGCGCAGCGGCGCACGCGGCTCGGCACATACGGCTTCTCCTACGACAAGGTCGACACCAAGTGCGAGAACCTGTCGGGCGGCGAGAAGGCGCGGTTGCTGATGATGCTCACGACGTTCAACGGTCCGCACCTGCTGATCCTCGACGAGCCGACGAACCATCTCGACGTCGACAGCCGCGAGGCGCTGATCCACGCGCTCAACGACTACGAGGGCGCCGTCATTCTCATCAGCCACGACCGGCATCTCGTGGAGGCGAGTGCGGACCGGCTGTGGATCGTGCGCGGGGGGACCGTCAGCCCCTACGACGGCGACATGGAGAGCTATCGCGATCTCCTGCTGTCGGAGCGTTCGGGCGGGCGGAGCCGATCGCGAAACGCGGGCAAAGCAGAAAGCGCGGCACCCTCGCGGCAGGATACGAGGCGCGCGGCAGCGGACAAGCGGGCAGAACTCGCGCCTCTCAAGAAGCAGGTGCAGGCGGCTGAGAAGCGCATGGCGCAGCTTTCGGTCGAGATCGCCAAGCGGGACGAAGCGCTCGCCGATCCGGCGCTCTACGCCAAGGACGCGGCGCGCGCGCAGAAGCTGTCGATGGAGCGCGGACAGCTCGCCAAGGACCTTTCGGCGGTGGAGGAGGCCTGGCTCGAGGCCACCGAGGCTTACGAGGCGGCTGAAGCGGGGGCGGGGGCGTAGGTCGACGCGCAGGGCGAAAGTGGTCGCGACCAGCGCGCCTTCCCGATATGCAGGACAAATGACGACAGACGCCGAGATCGAAATCTTCCTCGTGGCCGCTCCGGGCTTCGAGGCCGCGCTGTGCGCGGAGGCGCGGGAGAAGGGGTTCGCCGGCCCCACGGCAATCGATGGCGGCGTGATCGTTCGCGGCGGCTGGCCCGAGGTGTGGCGCGCCAATCTGGAGATCCGCGGCGCGAGCAAGGTGATCGCCCGCATCGACGCGTTCCGCGCCTTTCACCTCGCGCAACTCGACAAGCGCGCACGGCGGCTGGCGTGGGGCGAGGTGCTGCGACGGGACGTGCCGTTCCGCGTCGAGGCAACCTGCCGCAAGTCGCGCATCTACCATTCGGGAGCGGCGGCGCAGCGCATCGAGCGCGCCATCAAGGAGGCGTTCGGCGCGCCCGCCTCACCGGACGCGGAAGTGACGATCAAGGCGCGGATCGAGGACGACCTCGTCACCATAAGCGTCGATACGTCGGGGGAGATGCTGCACAAGCGCGGACACAAAGAGGCCGTAATCAAAGCACCGATGCGGGAAAACCTCGCCGCGCTTTTTCTTCGTCTCTGCGGCTTCGACGGCACCGAGCCCGTACTCGATCCCATGTGCGGATCCGGCACGTTCGTGATCGAGGCGGCCGAGATCGCCGCTGGGCTGAAGCCCGGCCGGTCGCGGCGCTTCGCGTTCGAGCAGCTCGCGACCTTCGATGCGGCGGCATGGGCGAAAATGCGCGAGGCGGGCGCGGCCACTTTACCCGCCGTTCGCTTTCACGGCAGCGACCGGGATGTGGGAGCGATCGTCATGTGTCGCGCCAACGCCACGCGGGCGGGTGTGGGCGACATCGCGGCGTTTCAGCAATTGACCGTCAGTGAGATCGTCGCGCCCGACGGGCCGCCCGGCTTGGTGATCGTCAACCCGCCCTACGGCGACCGCATCGGCGACAAGCAGCGTCTGTCCGCTCTCTACCGCGCGCTCGGGCAAACTCTCGGCAGCCGTTTCACCGGCTGGCGCGTGGGCCTCATCACGAACGAGGCAACACTGGCGAAAGCCACCGGTCTGCCGTTCGGGCCGCCTCTGGGGCCGTTCTCGCACGGCGGCATCCGCGTGCTGCTGTTCCAGACGGGGCCGCTTCCTTGAACAGGCGCTCTCAAACCTTCAGCCTGGTGAGGTGGCCCATCTTTCGGCCTTCACGGGCCTCGCGCTTGCCGTAGAGATGGAGGCAAGTGCCGGGCTCGGCGGAGAGTGCATGCCAATGGTCGGCCTCGTCGCCGATGAGGTTTTCCATCACGGCGTCGGAGTGGCGCGCGGGTGAGCCCAGGGGCCAGCCGGCAACGGCGCGGATGTGGTTCTCGAACTGCGAGCAGCCGCAGGCGTCGATGGTCCAGTGGCCGGAGTTGTGGACGCGCGGGGCGATCTCGTTGACCAGCAACGCAGGGCTCGCGCCTTCGCCCATGTAGAACATCTCGACCGCGAGAACGCCGACGTAGTCGAGGGCGGCAGCAATGCGGCTCGCCATCTCCTGTGCTTCGGCCACCGCTGCCGGCGACAGCGCGCCGGGCACGACCGAGCGGCGCAGTATGCCCCCCGCAGGGGTGTTCGTCGGACAATCGTAATAGGCGACCGCCCCGTCGACGCCGCGCGCGACGAGCACGGACGTCTCGCAAGCAAACGCGACACGCTGCTCGAGGATCGCCGCGCGATGACCGAGTGCTGCCACTGCTGCGGCGGCATCGGCATCCGGGGCGAGGCTCAACTGGCCCTTGCCGTCGTAGCCGAGGCGGCGGGTCTTGAGAATCGAGGGCGATTTGAAGCGCTGCAACGCGGCGATCAGGTCTCGTCGGTGGCTGACCTCGGCGAACGGAGCCACCGCGATGCCGAGATCGCAGACGAACTGCTTCTCGACGAGCCGGTCCTGCGCCACCTCCAGCGCCCTCGCCCCCGGACGCACGGGCACGATACCGTCGATGTGACGCGCGGCCTCGACCGGCACGTTCTCGAACTCGTAGGTGACGACATCGACCTGATGGGCAAACGTTTCCAGGTGGGGCAAGTCGCCGTAGCCGCCATGCGTCGCGCGCGAGGTGACCTCGAAGGCCGGGCTGTCGGGATCGTCGGAATAAACGTGTGTCTTGAAGCCCAGACGCGCTGCGGCGAGCGACAGCATCCGGCCGAGCTGGCCGCCACCCAGAATGCCGATGGTGCTGCCCGGCGGCAGCGGCTCGAGCTGCTTGATCGAGGGCAAGGCTCAGCTCCCGCTCTTGGGCGGCTCGCCGAGCGGCGTCTCGGCGACGGCTGCCGTCTGCTGCTGTCGGCGCGCCTCCAACCGGCTTGCCAGCGCCGGGTCGGCCAGCGCGAGAATTGCGGCGGCGAGCAAGCCGGCGTTGGTCGCGCCCGCGTTGCCGATGGCGAGTGTTCCAACGGGAATACCGGCTGGCATCTGGACGATCGAGAGCAGGCTATCCTGGCCCTTCAAGGCGCGGCTCTCCACCGGCACGCCGAGAACTGGCAGCGGCGTCATGGCGGCGGCCATGCCCGGCAGATGCGCTGCCCCGCCGGCACCAGCGATGATAACCTTGAGGCCGCGCCCCTTGGCGTCGCGCGCGTAGTCGTAAAGGCGTTGGGGCGTGCGATGGGCGGAGACTATGCGCACCTCGCAGTGCACACCGAGTTCGGCCAAAACGTCTGCAGCGTGCTTCATGGTCGGCCAGTCCGACTGGCTGCCCATGATGATTCCGACAACGGGGGCTGTGGTGGTCATGCGATGATATCGGGCAGGAGCTGGTCCTCGAGGGTCATCATCTGATCCTTGAGCTTCAGCTTGCGACGCTTCAAGCGTGAGATCAGGAGTTGATCGATACCGCCCGCAGCCTGAAGAGCTGCAATCTCGTTGTCGAGCTCGCGGTGCTCCAGGCCCATCCGCACGAGTTGCTCCCTGATTTCGCGATCTTTCTCAGACTCCATTCGGGCGGCCCACTGTACGGTTGCTTGCTGCCGGGCAGCAGAATCGCCGGAATATCGTCGTCTTTTCCGGGAAGTGCAAGGCAATTGGGCGCTGCACACAGGGCAATCGCATGAGTCCGTGAGTGACAAGGCGAGAGATTGCTGAATCTATGCAGGTCCCTCTGATTCGCGATGGGGACTGCCATGGCCGATGCTCAATCTCAGGCCGACCGGGCCTATGATCAAGTCGTTGAGTGGCTGCAGCAT
>CAMAYR010000065.1 GCA_945862355.1 Devosia equisanguinis
CCTCACTAGCCTCTGATTTGGCGGGCTTCAAACGCCGTCGGTAGTTCCATCTCGGACGATCGAACTCTTGGCGTCTTCAATGGCTTCCGCCTTGCGGTAATCCTGCAGCTTGGTCGCCCGCAGCCCCATCATGCCGTGGGCTACCGACATGCGCTGCCAGGACATGAACTCGTCAAGCGATAGCCGGTAGCGCTCGCAGGCTTCCTCCACGGTCAATAATCCGCCCCGCACGGCGCACACGACCAATGCCTTCCGTCGCACCACCCAGCGCTGCGTACCCGATGGCGGCAAATCGGACATTGAGACGGGCGTGCCATCGGGACCGGTTACGAACCGACGGCTGTTGAATGGTACGCTGGACATGACTGCTCCCCTGAAAAACACAAGGTTCAGTTCTACCAGGGCGCCATCTTTGGAATGCAAAGAGAGCATTGCGGATTTTATTAAATTTGAATGCAGTCAAGAGCTTCTGATCCATCATCTGCTACGGCTCAGCAGGCTCTGCCTTTCAAAGGCTTGCATCTGGCTGGTACATAACGGCCAACGGTTTGATTTGCCCCGCATCCGGCCGTCGATAAGTGCCCAGCATGCGGTCCCAGAAGAAATGTACAACGCCAAAGTTCTTGTTGGCGTGCCGATGATGGACGAAGTGCAACTCCTGCTTGGTTCGGAACCAGGCGAACCTCTGAAGCCATGAATTTTCCACATGGTATTCCTTGTCGAACAGCACATGGACGTAGAACGAGGCGGCGCATACGAACACGTGCATGACAAAGAGGCTGGTCGGCAGCAGCAGGTAGAAGCAAGCCCCCAACAGAACAACGGGAATGAGGAAGAAGGGCGTGTTGTTGCCTTCTTCGGCAAGGTACTTGGGCGAAACAAGGTGGTCTTTCGAATAGTAGGTGTGATGGAAATTGATGTGATTGCGGAACAATTGGCCTCCGATACGATGATGGCCGAGCGTATAGTGAAAAATGGTCTGCGCAAATGACACCGCGAGATGCGTAGCCACTGCCGTCACCAGCAGCAGGAATAACTCAGAAAGCAGCCATGGCGGAATTTGAAGCAAGTCGCGGTCCTCATGAAGTGGGAGGCTGACGCAAGCCTTCGCGTTCGGGCCGTACCGGGAAGCCGTCGACACGACAGAATGGTACATCACGGCGTCTGTGTCCCACCATGGCATGATTACCCGGTTCGATGCGAGAACCATCGGCTATGGAGGCCGCCGCACGCGCACGGTTCAGCGGTGCTCGTCATCGCCATAAGGCCAATGCAGGTGACGGCACGCCACCGGTGCCGCGTTAGGGCGACCGTTTAGCTGACCGAGAGCACGAAGCCACCCTCAACATGTTCGCGACGTTCTTCGCCGATGTGGTCACGGTCGACGAGGCGATCCGCCGCATGCATCCAGTCGCGACGTCGAAATCCGCTTGACGTCGCGACGGACACGCGACAGTCGCGCGTCTCAGACCCCGTCGAGCTCACGATAGTCGGGTAGGGTGCGCGGCACGGCCACACCACCGGCGAGCACGACGCGATCCGACCAGGGGCGCGCACACAGCTCCCATAGGTTCCGCGCGCCGACGAGCACCATGTCCGCCGGCCCGCCGACGCTGATCCGCCCGGGCGTTGCAAAGCCCATTGCCGCAGCCGCAGCAGGCCCCATCAGTTGCATCCACGACCGCGCACTATGATCGAGATGCAGGATGCGCGTCGCCTCGCGGATCACCTCGAGGAAATCCAGATCGCCATAGGCGTAGAACGGATCGCGCGTATTGTCGGAGGCGACCAGCACGGTGACGCCCGCCTCGGCAAGCTCGTGCAGCGGCGCGACACCGCGCCACCTCGGCGTCCGTCCGGCATCGCGGTCCTGCAGGTACAGGTTGACCAGCGGCAGCGACACGACGGCGATCCCGGCCTCGCCCACGAGGTCGATCACCCGGCGCCGGTCGGCATCGGCGAGCAGCGCCAGCGAGCAGCAATGCCCTGCGATGACCGGTCCCTTGAAGCGATTGCGGATAACCGCGCGCGCGATCGGCTCCAGCGTCAGCGCATCGGGGGAGGCGCTTTCGTCCACATGGAAGTCGAGCCCGAGGCCGTTCGCGTCCGCCGCCCGACACATGGCATCGAGCGCGCGGTCGAGCTTCTCGCCGGGCCGATCGCCCAGGAACGTGAGCCCCCCGATGGACCCGCCGTGGCGCGCGACGGTAGCCACGATGGAGCGGAACTGCGGCTCGTCGTCGACGGCCAACTCTGTCGGGCAGAGTGCTGCGGCCTGTAGCTCGATGCGCCCCTTCCATTCCTCGCGGATCGCGGCGAGCACGGGCCAGGAGATCGCGGTCTGCTTGCCGAGCGAATCGACGTGCGTGCGAATGGCCGCAGTGCCGTGAGCGTAGGCGCAGCGCAGCGCGAAATCCATGCGGGCGCGCACGTCGTCGGCTGTCCATCGCGCTTCGCGGTCGGCCGCGACCGTCGTGCGCGCGCCGAGAAAGGTACCGTCCGGGTTGGGCGCCCGGTGCAGGATGTGGCCCTTGTCGAGATGCGTGTGACCGTCGACGAAGCGCGGCAGCGCGAGGCCGCCGGCCATGTCCACCCGCGGCGCCTCGAACGGGAGGGTTCCCGGTGGCGCGATCGCCTGGATACGACCGTCAGCTACAAAAATGTCGCAGGAGGATAATCCGTAGTGCTCATCGTCCAGGCGCGCGCCTGCGATCAGATCCACCGCGACCGTGGCGTTGGTGAGCACGAACTGTGATGCATTTGGGACACGGAAGGTCATGCGAGCACTCGAGAATTTCGGCATACCGGCCGAGCCACATGGCGTCGGCTCGGACCCATCTTACTGACATTAGAGCAAAAGGCGCAGCAGCGACGAGGTATCAACATTCACCGCCAGGATAGCCTCGACCGGAAGGTGGATGGACATTTTCCGACACCTGCGGCTACTGGCGATTTGACCGGCGCGCGAATCCGTTGGATTGGCAGCCGGCGGGGATCGCTCGAGTCGCGGATCGGCATGGGTGCGACTGGCGGTAGTTGGGGAGTAGTCCGGATTAGCGGGCGCAGATCATCGCCAGCTCTGTAAGAGCTGGCATGAAGTCACGAGTGCATCCGATTCTCCAGGAAACAGCCAAAAGAACGGAGCAGGCGATTGCCCGAAAAGTCTACTCGGAACGGCACAAAGACCGCTCGCGAATGGCTCGAGGTTCTGGCGCCCTACCGCGAGCCGAGCTTGGCTCGCAGCGTTATTGAGATTCTCGCCACCTGCATCCCACTCGCGGTG
Organism: Devosia equisanguinis; assembly: GCA_945862355.1. Classification (GTDB taxonomy): domain Bacteria; phylum Pseudomonadota; class Alphaproteobacteria; order Rhizobiales; family Hyphomicrobiaceae; genus CAMDPA01. Next base: position 3,284 of record CAMAYR010000065.1, read on the forward strand.
CTCTGGGCTCTCGCCTGGATCTCGTTGTCGATCAGCTATTGGCTGACGCTGCTGTTCTGCGTACCGGCAGCTGCATTTCTGGTGCGCCTCTTCCTAATCCAGCATGACTGCGGACATGGCACCCTTTTCCGGCGCAAGGTCGTCAACGATTGGGTGGGCCGCGTCATCGGCGTGATGACGCTCACGCCCTATGACGTCTGGCGGCGCTCTCATGCGATCCATCACGCATCCTCGGGGCATCTGGACAAGCGCGGGACCGGCGACATCGACACGCTGACGGTGAGCGAGTTTCACGCATTATCGCCTTGGCGTCGGCTTCGGTACCGGATCTACCGAAGCCCCTTGGTGCTTTTCGGCATCGGACCGGCGTTCCTCTTCATCATTCAGAACCGGCTTCCATTCGGCTTCATGGGCGAGCGCTTCTATTGGCTCAGCGCCATGATGACGAACCTCGGCATCGCCTTTTTCGTGATCGCGATGATTTGGCTGGTCGGTACCGAGCCGTTTCTGCTCGTTCACCTGCCCATCGTCATGTTGGCAAGCTCGATCGGCGTCTGGCTGTTCTACGTCCAGCATCAGTTCGACGACACGTCCTGGGACGCCGAGCCGGGTTGGAATGTCCACGAGGCGGCGCTGGCCGGCAGCTCATACTACGTCCTGCCGCAGCCCTTGCGATGGCTGACCGCCGACATCGGCATCCACCACGTCCATCACCTCTACAGCCGGATTCCCTTCTACCGGCTGAGGCAGGTGCTGCGCGATCATCCCGAGTTGCAGCACATGAAGCGGATCACGGTCGCCCAGAGCCTCGACTGCGTCAGGCTGAAGCTTTGGGACGAAAACGCCCGCCGGCTCATTCCATTCAGGGAAGCCACGGCAAGCCGTTGATTCTTCTGTTGATACTTGCTGGGCTCGGCCGCCTCCGCCAAGCGTGGCCGAGTATCAGCCGCGCGCAGTGAACCGCCATACGCCGTGGCCGAGTTCGCCGGGAAACCGGACGGCAACGCTGGCGCCTGCAGGCACCGTCTCCAGACCGCCCTTCTCCAATTTGGTTCGCGCAACATCGAGCGAGGCGACCGTGATCTCGGTCTCCCCCATGAACGGCAGCGAGGGGATGGTGATGCCCGGCCACCTCGCCAGCCATGCCGGCGCGCTCACCAGCTCCACGGCGCCCCTGTCGAGCTCGATGCGAAAACCGCCTTCGATTGCCGCCGCCGGCCGGCCGGTGAAACGCTGAAACCGGGCTGCCGCCTCGCCTGGATCGGCGACCACGACCGTCAGTCCAGAAAGCGTTTCCGCACCGTTCGGGTGATCGAGCCACCGTGGCTGCCACACGGCCTGCTCCGTCAGATGACGCAACATCTGCACGCGCCCTTCCGGCATCGTGCCGGGCGATATGCGCACCACCTCGAACGCCGCGACGTCCTGGCCTGACGCAGTCTCGACGGGCCGTTGCATTCGGACCAACGGCTGCATGTCGAAGCCGGCCGCAGCGAGCCGCTCGTGGCTCGCCTCCGCATCGGCGACCGCGAAGGCGACGAGGTGCAGGCCGTCGTAGCGCTGGCGGGCGGCGGCGTGCTCTGCGCCAAGCGGCGTGTCGGCTGTCTTGAACAGCATCTCCAGATAGCCGCCCCGCAACATCGCGCACACGTTGCCGGTGCCGGTCAGCTTGGGCGGACCACCGGCCGGATCGGGGTTCACTTGGACGGAGATCGGCGTCGGCGTGAAACCAGCCCTTGCCAGAGCCTGCGCCGCCGCCTCGGCATTCGCGACGAAATGGCCCACATGATCGAGATAAACGGCTGCCCCGACTGGCAATTGCGAGCTGGCGCTGGAAGGTCCGCGTGCTGTGGGCATGTCGTTACACTCCGTGCCTGGGCGCCCAACCGTGTAGCGCGTTCGACTGATCTTGCCAGCCCTTGCGGCGGGTCCTAAGTGGTTCGCACGTAATGCCTGCGCGACGAAGCGGCAGATCTCATCGACACGATAGGGAAAACCAATAAAATGAAAAGACGCGAGTTCCTGATGACTGGTCTTGCCGCATCGGCGGTACTGCCCTTGCCGGCGATGGCCCAGGACGCATATCCGACCCGCACGATCAGGCTCGTCGTTCCATTTTCACCTGGTGGCGTGGTCGACGTCATCGCACGCCTGTGGGCAGAGGAGATGCGGGAGCTCGGCACCTTCGTGGTGGAGAACCAGGGCGGCGCCGGGGGGATAACCGGGGCCAACTTCGTGGCCCGCTCGCAGGCCGATGGCTACACGATGCTGTTCGGCAATACGAGCACGCAGGTGGTCAATCCGCTGGTAATGCCCAATCCGCCATATGATCCGTCAAAGGCGTTCAAGTCGATCAGCATCATCGCAAACTCGGCAGTCGCGATTGCAGTCAATCCGTCGGTGCCGGCCAAGTCGCTGACCGAGTTCGTATCCCACGTCAAGGCGAACAAGGGCAAGATGTCCTACGGCTCGCCCGGCGCCGGCACTCTGACCCATCTGACCGGAGAGATCTTCAAGAAGCTGGCCGACACGCCCGAGCTCGCCCACGTTGCGTATCGCGGCGCGGGTCCTGGCATCACTGATCTCGTTGCCGGTCACATCCCTGCGATGATGCTCAACATCACCAATCAGGTGCTCGAGCTGCATCGCACCAACAAGATCCGCATCGTTGCTGTTTGCACGCCGAAACGGATCGGCGTCCTCCCCGACGTGCCTGCCGCAGCCGAGACGATGCCGCAGCTGATCGGTCAGCTCTTCACGGGCCTTTTCGTCCCTGCCGCTACGCCCCAGGCCGTCATCGACAAGGTCGCCAGCATCAACCAGAAGGCGATGAGCAGCTCAAAATTCAAGGAAAAGCTGATCAGCGCGGGTTTCGAGCCCGTAACGGACACGCCTGCCGCGGCGCAGAAATTCGTCGATTCAGAGGTCGCCCGTCTCGGCCCTCTGATCAACTCGACGGGCTTCAAGACGCGTTGATGGCGTTGGCCTCTCCCCCGCCGAGCGGGGGAGAGGCGCCGTTCATTTCGGTGCCAGAACCATGACCATCTGGCGGCCCTCGAAGCGGGGCTCGGACTCGACCTTCGAAATCGTCTCGAGGTCGGCCTTCACGCGCTTCAGCACTTCCATGCCGAGCGACTGGTGCGCCATCTCTCGTCCGCGGAACCGCAAGGTGACCTTGACCTTGTCACCTTCCTCGAAGAACCGCTTGATCGATTTCATCTTCACGTCGTAGTCGTGATCGTCGATATTCGGGCGCAGCTTGATCTCTTTGATCTCGACGATTTTTTGCCGTTTGCGCGCCTCGGTCGCCTTCTTCTGTTCTTGGTACTTGAACTTGCCGTAGTCGAGGATCTTGCAAACCGGCGGCTCCGCGTCCGGCGAGATCTCCACGAGGTCCATCCCGGCTGCGGTAGCGCGGTCCAGGGCATCCTGGCGGACCACGACACCGACGTTCTGACCGGTCTCGTCAATCAATCGTATTTCGCGAGACCGGATCGCCTCATTGATCCTGGGTCCTGTCGGCTCGCGCTCCGGCGCGGCTCGGGAAACTGGCTTTCGGATGTTGCGTCTCCTATAATGGTTGCGGATAGCAGTCGGCATCATCGACCGTAGGCGATGGCCGGACTATATATCCGATCGTTATCGGTTGACTATTGCCTTATGGCCACAAATCCTGCCGTTTTCGGTCTGTTTCGACGTCTCCCGCACGGAAACTGCCGGAACTGGCAGCGGCGTTGTGGCGTCAGGCGCCGCCGGGGCTTCCCCTCGCCACGCCATTCTCCTACCTTTCCCGATGCCATCGTCAACCCGCCGACCTCCGGAGCTCCCCGAAATGGCCAAGCGAGACTTTAACGACCACTGCTGGAAGGACGTCGTCGACAAGGATGTGCTCGACGTCTACGGATCGTACCATCGAGAGCTTTTCGTCGGGCGCAAACCCGCCATTCTGGCGATCGATCTTTACAAGAAGTCCTACCTCGGCGGGAACCGGCCTGTCGCGGAGGTCAACAAGCAGTTCGACGGCTCCTGCGGCGAGAACGCATGGAAGGCCATTCCGCCCACCCAGAAACTGTTCGCGGCAGCGCGCGACGCAGGCATTCCCATCATCTACACAACGCGCCACGCCGAGACCGGCGGCGTGCATTCTACAAATCGCCGGAAACTGGAAGAGGGCGCCGAGCTCTATGAGATCCAGCCAGAGCTTGCGCCGCAGCCAGGAGAGCTCATCGTTTACAAGGAGCGCGCCTCGGCATTCTTCGGAACGCCGCTGATCACCCACCTGCGCAAGCTCGGCGCCGAGAGCCTGATCGTTTGCGGCGAGAGCACCTCGGGCTGCGTGCGGGCCTCGACAGTCGACGCTTACTCCTACGGTATCCACTGCACGGTGGTGGAGGAATGCACCTACGACCGCTCGATGCTGTCCCACAAGGTCAGCCTTTTCGACCTGCATCACAAGTATGCCGATGTCATGCACGTCGAGGACGTGTTGGCCCACATCGATGGCCTCGTTCAGCACAGGAAACGGGCCTGATCCCGGAAGGCCAGATGTTCGACCCTTCGTCGGGCATTTGGTTTGGAGGTATCCGCGCGCGGGGTTGGCGGGGCGGCTGCGCGCAAGTAAAAGTGTGATACCGGCCCACCGCCTCGACGCTCCGGTCAAGCCTTAGGTGGGCCGGTATCAGCCCCTCTACTGGCTCGAAACCGGTCGACCTTCGCGCTTTGATCTTCGCGGAGGTCGCCCCTTGGCCAGACGGGATCACCAGGGTTGATAGCACCCGATTGATCGCGGGGTGCCGAACCCGTTGAGCAAGGCGCCGCGGTTCCAATTCGTCGGACGGTCAGGTCTCGTCCTGAACAAGCAGCGCCTTCCTGACGAGGTCGGCCAGATTGCTGGCTCCCATTTTCTCCATGACCCACGCGCGGTAGTTCTCGACCGTGCGTGGGCTGATACCGAGATCGAGAGCGATCTCCTTGCTGGACAGCCCCTTCACGACCAGCTCCATCACCTGACGCTGGCGCTCGGTCAGCTCGGCGATGCGTGCCGCCGTCTCCTCTCTTGCCGCGCGGCGCGAACGCTGCCTGTCCCCTGCTGCCGTCGCAGTCTGGATGCTCTCCACGAGGCGCGCGTCGTCGAAGGGCTTTTCTAGGAAATCGACGGCGCCATCCTTGAGCGCCTGTACGGCCATCGCGATGTCGCCATGCCCGGTCATCAGGATCAGCGGCAGGCTCGAGCCGCGATCGGACAGCGCGCGCTGCAGTTCGAGCCCCGTCACGCCCGGCATCCGCACGTCAGACACGACGCAATCGATGTCACCGAAGTCGCCGAGGGCGAGGAAGGCGTTCGCCGAATTGAACGGCCGGACGGTGATGCCGTGACTGCCGAGCACCATGCGCAGCGAATCCAGAACTGCCGCGTCGTCGTCGATGAGGGCGACGGTCATGTTCTTGCCTCCTGCTGGGGCGCCGATCGCTGGACGGTGAAAGATACCGACGTTCCCTGGCGCTCGTGGCCGATCACCAGTCGCCCGCCGTGCGCCTCGACGATGGATCGGCACAGCGACAGGCCGAGCCCCGTGCCTTCCGCCTTTGTCGTCGTGAAGGTACCGATCCCGGCATCCCGTATCGAATCGTCGAAGCCCGGGCCATTGTCGCGCACGCTGATCGTCACCATGCCGTCGCTTAGGTTAGCCGCCGACAGTACGACCCTGCCATCGGTCCGCCCGGCATCCGCGATGGCCTCGAGCGAATTGCGCAGCAGGTTGATCATCACTTGCTCGATCTGAAGCCTGTCGACGGCGACGTCCGGCAAATCGTCGCTCGAATGGATTTCCAGCTTCACGCCATTGAACTCGAAGTCCGTCCGGCAAATCGCGACAGCCTCGTCGAGCAGACGTTGGACGGTGTGTTCCTTGAGCTCGATGCGTCCGACGCGGATCAGCTCGCGCAGCCGCCGAACCACCTCGGCCACCCGATCGACCTGCTCGATGGATTTCGCCGCTGCCTCGCGTATCGTCTCGGGATCCATAGGCTCGGCCCGAGCAGCCCGGTCGATCACGCGGGAGTAGTTCCCGATCGCCGTCAAAGGTTGGTTTATCTCGTGCGCGAGCACCGCGGCAAGCTCGCCCATGCTGCTGAACCGCGTCGTCCGCGCCAGTGCATCCTGATGCATCCGCAGCTGCTGCTCCGTGCGCCTCTGCTCTCCGACGAGCACACCCACTGCCAAACCGCTGATAGACAGCACGATCATCAGCGCTTGATAAGAAATCAGATCGAAGGATCTGTAGCCGCCGAACTGAATCGCGAGGATGAGGCAGATCTGGGTCGTGAGCAAAGCCCAGACCACACCCTCGAGGCCGAAGCGTAGCCCCGCCCAGATCACCGGCAGGAACAACAGATAGAATAGCTGCAGCCGGTAAGCGGCAGGAAGGCCGAATACCATCCAGAACGAGACTGCGAGCAGCATCAGGGGCGGCAGCATCTCCAGACTTGGCTTGGGCAGGCGCGGCCGCGTAGCGAGCACCAGAATGAACGGCGTGACGACCAGGATGCCGATCATGTCGCCGACCCAGAGCTGAAGAGCGGCGGATGCGAGCCGCTGCTGGCTCACGACCCCGGCGGCGTAGAGCATCCCGACATAGCCTGCCGCCACGACGAGTGCAGCGGTTGCCGTCGTCGCGACGAGCAGCACCAGATCGCGAACCCGGCCCAGCGCGATATCGAAACTGGCCCGCGGATGCACGAGGGAAAAGAATGCTGCCGCATAGCCACCCGCAACGATGCAGGCGACGGCGATCTCGAGCCACACCGGCAAAGGCATCTGCCGCACGACCGCATCCCCCAGCATCGGGGCCAGCGGCAGGACAGGCAGAAACCTGACACCGTGGATCAGGATCAGTGCGACCGTCAGACCTGTCGCCGGATTCCACGGCGTGATCCCGAATGCCGCGAACGGCTGCACGTAGCTCAGCCAGTCGAGCAGAACGTATCCGGCCAGGTAAGTCAGTGCGAGTGCCGGAAAGGATCGAGGCATTGCCGAACGCCCATTTGCCGTGCTGCGAACCGTGTAGCTTCAGTTCTTCGCAGACGGGAGCCTGCTGCGTCATCCACCGACATATCCGGGTCGCTACGGATGTAAAACTACATCAGCAGTCTCGCCCGCGTGCCAGTGCCACTGTTATTGCACGAATTGTCCAGGTGCGAGGAAACGTGCAGGTTCAATTTGCAACGTTGGATTCACTCCGCTCCACGATCCGCTTCCTTCATAGTTTTGTTCATCTGTTTGGCACGGGGCCGCGCTCCCACTCTCCCCCTCGGCACCGCCTGCGTTGTCCCGTGCCTTCATTCTTTTGGTGTTCCTCGACCGCATCCGAAGCGCCCGAGGTCCCGACGAGGTCGCGAAAAGTCTCGCAACGCTGGAAATTTCCGATCGAAAGAGCACCCGCTTGGCACTCATGCAAAACGAAAGCACTGGCGGCTCGAGACCGGTACGCCCGCCGGGCCGAACTCGACAAAGCGGCGAGCGTGCCATTGTCTCGCCCGTGCGAAGGAAGGCGACCAGAATTCTCGCGGTCCTGGACAGCTCGGAGGATGACGGACGAGTGATCGACTATCTCGTCGACATCGCCGGCCGCGGCATGCCGCTCGATGTCGTACTGCTCAACGTGCAGCCCAAGCCGCTGGCATGGCAGGCGCGCGCAGCCCCCGACGGCGCCATGCGGGAACGGCTACCGACTTATCGTGGCAAGCGCATCGTGCGCAGCGTCCGGCGGCGACTGGAACCTGCGGGCATTGCCACTTCTGAGCGCATCGAGCTGGGCTCGCCGGTCGAGGCAATTGTCCGCAGCGCGAGCGCCGAGGGGTGCGATGCCATCGTCATTGCCGCTCCCCGAATTGGCCGTGCACGAAAATGGCTGGCACGCATGACCCGGCTGACCATCGCCTCAGTCGCTGCCGACGTCGTGCAATTGGCAACAGTCCCGGTTGTGGTCGTGAGTGCGCATTCCCGAGCCTGATCGGCTGAGTTGAATGCGACCTCGCATTCACCGAAGCCGTGAATCAATCTCGAAAGCAAGACGCAGCCTGATCGGTTGAGTTGGATGCGTCCTCGCATTCACCGCGGCCGAAGGCGCCGTGAAGCCGTCGGCGACGAATAACGTCGGTTGGCCCGTACTGATCGAATTCGAGCCCGAAGGAGCAACGTCGATGAATTTCGCCATGGAGCACGAGCTGCGTCCGCGCGGCGTCAAGAAGCGGAGCACGTCGGCGTGGGGAGCCGGCTTTATGAGCGCCGACGCGCCTACTCCGATCGAGTTCGCCAAGAGCGCGGCACTCACGCTCGGCATCGAGATCGAAATCCAGCTCGTCGATCCGGGCACGATGGGCCTGACCGCGCGCGCGCCGGATCTTCTTCGGGCGTGCGAAGGCATCGGCCGCGTCGAGGCGGAATTTTTCCAAAGCACTGTCGAGGTCAAGACGGAAATCTGCCGTGACGTCCACGATGCGGCCGCGACCCTGACGCCCGACTTGCGGGGTCTGGCAGGCACCGCCGCGGCATTGGAAATCGGGCTTTGCACGACCGGCTGCCACCCGTTCGCCAAGTATTCCGAATGCAACGTCACGGACACAGAGCGCTACCGTGAGTTGATCGACCGGCATCAATGGCTGACCCGCCGCATGACGGTGTATGGCCTGCATTTCCACCTCGGCATGACCAGCGGCGAGGCGTGCATCAAGTTCCAGAACAGCCTGTTGCCCTATCTGCCTCATCTACTGGCGCTTTCGGCCAGCTCGCCGTTCTGGCAGGGCCAGGACACGGGTCTGGCCTCCTGCAGGCCGACAACCTACGAGGCGCTGCCGACGGCAGGCCAGCCTTACCCGATCCACGACTGGGCGGAGTTCGAGGAGCTCGTTCACGTCCTGCGCAGGAGCAATTCCATACAATCGCTCAAGGATTTATGGTGGGATATCCGTCCAAGCGCTCAGCATGGCACACTGGAGATCCGCTGTTGCGATGGCCCTGCGACGCTGGCCGAAGCGCTGGCGATAACGGCTTTCGGTCACATGCTGGCCCTGCTGGTCAGCGACCGGATTGCCGAACAGTCGAGCGTACCGCCTCCGCCGCGCTGGATGCTTCGCGAGAACAAGTGGCGGGCCATCAGGCACGGTCTCGATGCCAGCATCATCATCGACACTGCCGGCAATACGCGGCTGCTCCGTGACGACATCGACCTGATGCTCGCCGAGATGGCCCCGCTCAGCGCGAACCTCGGCTACGAGGAACACATGGAGACCCTGCGCGACGTGCTCGCCCGTGGCAACAGCTCTGCGCGCCAGCGGGCCGTCTACGCCCGACGTGGCTCGCTGGAGGACGTGGTCCGCTTCAACGTGAAAGAGTTCTGCGAAGGCAGGCCGATCTGGTGACGGCATTAGTTGCGCCTTGGATCGAGGTGCCGAGGTTTCGGCTACCGATCGAAACAACTCGCCCGTGAACATACGGTTCTGTTCCGAGTTGGTTCGCGCAGCTTTCACTCGGCCGTTCATCTGCCTTGACAGCCCGGACGATCTCGACAGCTTTTGCGCTGGATTGTGCAACCGACGATTGATCCATCGGCACTCGTAGCCTACATATTCGCGACGTGCGAATGGCTGTGGGGCGCGGGTTCGGCTGAGGGGGCTCGCTGGTAGCAGGTTTGGGCCGCGTCGGCGACGTGGCCCGTTTCAATTTGGCCCGTTTCAATTTGGGGAGACATGATGCGGCTGTTGAGCCTTGGCACGCTGCTGTTCGCGTTCTGGCTGGCGTTGTCCGGCCACTACACGGCGTTTCTGATCGGCATGGGTGTCGCCAGCTCACTTCTGTGCGCGCTTGCCGCCTGGCGCCTCAAGGTTCTGGACGCTGAGGGGCACCCCACGCATCTTTTGGGGCGCGCGGTCACCTACTATCCCTGGCTCGGCTGGGAGATCGTCAAGTCGGCATGGGCCGTGACGAAGATCATTCTCCATCCCAGGTTGCCAATCTCGCCGACGATGACAGTGGTCGTTGCCGGTCAGCGCACGACCGCCGGCATCGCGACCTATGGCAACTCGATCACCCTGACCCCGGGAACGATCACCACCGACGTGCGCAGCCACCGCCTCACAGTCCACGCGCTGGTTCGCGAAGGCGCTCTGGACCTGGAGGGAGGCGGAATGGACGCGCGTGTGAGGAAGTTCGAAGGGAGCGCATGATGCTCGTCGCTGCGACGCTGGCAATTCTCCTGGCCCTGTTGCTGGCCATTGTCCGCGCCATCCGCGGACCAACCGTCTTCGATCGCGTTCTGGCCGGAAATTCGGTCGGCACTCTGGCCATTCTGCTCCTCGCCGTCGTGGGCTTTCTCAATGGCCGGCCGGAGTGGCTCGACATCGGCCTGACCTACGGCCTGCTCAACATCATCGGGACGCTCGCCGTCCTGAAGTTCTTCCGACATGGCGACCTTGCCTACGACCCGTCCGAGGAGGAGACACGCCCGTGACGGATCTTGTCATCAATTGGGCCAGTTGGGCCCTGATCGGAGCGGGCAGCTTCTTCGTGCTGGTTGGGGCGATCGGGCTCGTGCGGATGCCCGACGTCTACACCCGGATGCACGCCGCCAGCGTCATGGAGACGCTTGGGGCAGGCTTGCTGTTGATCGGCCTGATGTTGCAGGCCGGCTTCAGCCTGATCACCTTGAAGCTCGTTTTCCTGCTGGCCCTCTTCTTCTTCATCGGGCCGGTGGTGTCCCATGCACTGGCGCAGGCGGCGCTGCATGAAGGTGTCGAACCCTTGCTGCACGAGGATCGCAGGTCGCGTCTCGACGCGTCGGCCGTCAACGAAGGATCCGCCACGAAATGATGGAGATCCTACTCAACGCCGCTCTGCTCACAATGCTGGCGATCGTGACCGTGGCCATCGTCGGCCAGCGTAGCCTGTTCGGCGTCGTCATGCTGTTCAGCATCTATAGCTTTCTGATGGCCAGCCTGTTCGTCGCGCTCGATGCTGTGGATGTCGCCATGACCGAGGCCGCAGTCGGCGCGGGTATTTCGACCGTTCTTCTGCTGGCCACGCTGCATCTGACCAAATCGCAAGAGTATCCCAAGTCGCGGATTACCGTGCTGCCCTTGTTCGTGTCGGCCGTGGTGGGCGTCGGCCTCGTCGTCGGCACATACACGCTGCCGCCGTTCGGCACGGCCGATGCGCCGATCCACAAGCACGTAGCGCCGCACTTCCTGGCGAATGCCTACAAAGAGACGAAATCGCCCAACGTCGTGACGGCCGTGCTGGCCGACTATCGCGGCTACGATACGTTCGGCGAGGTGACCGTGATCTTCACGGCCGGTATTGGCGTCATGCTGCTGTTGCGCGGAAGGCGGCGGCGCAAGGGCGAGACAAATGGGGGCAATGCATCATGAGGTTCGACCTGATCCCGAGGGTCATCGTCAAGTTGATCCTCCCGTTCATACCGCTGTTCGCGCTCTACGTTCAGTTCCACGGCGAGTATGGACCCGGCGGCGGCTTCCAGGCCGGCGTCATTTCGGCGGGAATGCTGATCCTCTACGCCATCGTCTTCGGCATCGATGCAGCCAAGCGCTTCGCGCCGCAGTCCGTTGTCGAGCGCCTCGTGCCGCTCGGGGTCCTGATCTATGCCAGTGCCGGTTTGCCGGCCATGTTCCAGGGCCGCAGCTTTCTGGACTACGGCGTGCTTGCTGCCACCCCGGCCAATGGGCACGCCTGGGGCATCCTCATCGTCGAGATCGGCGTGCTGGTGACCGTCTGCTCCACGATGATCGCAATGTTCTACGCCTTCACCGAGCGGGGGCGTGAATGACGATCCGTGACTTCATCGAGCACTACAACTACTTCATCACCATCTTCCTCATGGTGGCGGGGCTCTTCATCGTCATCGCTCGCGGCAACATGATCAAGAAGCTGATCGGGCTGTCGCTGTTCCAGACGTCGGTCTACCTGCTCTACATCACACCGGCCAAGATCGTCGGCGGCACCGCGCCCATCCTCGATCCGGTCTACAAAGTCTATTCCAACCCACTGCCCCACGTTCTCATCCTGACCGCGATCGTGGTCGGCGTCGCAGTTCGTGCGCTGGGGCTCGCACTCGTTGTCCGCATCCACGAGGCCTACGGCACCATCGAGGAGGACGAAATTTTCTCCAAGGATGGGGAGCCATGAAGGCTATCGAGCTTCACCTGCCCATTCTCCTGGTGCTGGTGCCTCTGTTGACGGCCATCCTCTCGGCCTTTTGCCGCCGAGGGACGGCGGGCTGGGCTTTGGCAGTAATCGGCACGTGGTGTGCCGCCGCTGTTGCCTGGTGGCTGCTGATCAAGGTCACGGCCACGGGACAGCCGATCTCCTACCTGTTGGGCGGGTGGCAGATCCCGATCGGCATCGAGTATCGCGTCGACGGTCTCAATGCCTTCGTCGCCGCACTCGTCACCTCGGTCGGCGCAGTGCTCATGCCATATGCGCGTCGCAGCGTGGCCCACGAGATCGACGAGCACGCGCAGGCTTGGTTCTACTCGATGTACCTGCTTTGCCTCGCTGGTCTATTGGGCATGACAGTGACCGCAGACGCCTTCAACGTGTTCGTCTTCATGGAGATCTCCTCCCTGGCGACGTATGTGCTGATTGCGATGGGGCGGCACCGGCGCGCACTGCTCGCAGCCTACCAGTACCTCATTGTGGGAACGATCGGCGCGACGTTCTATGTGATCGGCGTCGGCTTCCTGTACCTCGTCACCGGCAGCCTCAATCTCTACGACATCGCCGCGCGGCTCGGCACTGCTCCGCCCGAGTTCTATCGGCCTATACTGGCCGGCCTCGGGTTCCTCACGATCGGCATCTGCTTGAAGTTGGCGCTGTTCCCGCTCCATCTGTGGCTGCCCAATGCCTACGCCTACGCACCTACCGTCGCCACGGCATTCCTGGCCGGCACGGCGACGAAGGTGGCCGTGTACCTGCTCATCCGCATCTTCTTCTCGATCTTCGGTGTAGCGTTCACACTGAAATCGCTGCCGGTACCCGAGATCCTGCTCATATTCTCGATCGCGGCGATGGTGCTCACCTCGCTCAGCGCCGCGTTCGAGACGAACGCCAAGCGCATGCTCGCCTACTCCTCGGTGGCACAGGTTGGCTACATCACGCTTGGTATCGCGCTGGCCAACCAGAGCGGCCTGACGGGCGGCATCGTCCATCTGTTTAATCACGCAGCGATCAAGGCAGCGCTGTTCATGTCGCTCGGCGCGGTTCTATATCGGACAGGAGCTGTCGACATCGCGAGCATGGCCGGCGTCGGTCGCCGGATGCCATTGACGATGGCGGCCTTCGTCGTGGCCGGGCTCGGCATCATCGGCGTGCCGGGCACGGCGGGCTTCATCTCGAAGTGGTACCTGGCGTTCGGCTCGCTCGAGAAGGGCTATTGGCCTCTGGTTTTCGTCATTCTCGCGAGCTCGCTGATCGCCGTCGTCTACATTGGCCGCGTCGTGGAGGCCGCCTATTTCCGCGAGCCTGTCGGGCCAACCGTCAACGCGCGTGAGGCGCCGCTTTCGATGCTGATACCGCTTCTATTCCTGACTGCCGCCACGATCTGGTTCGGCATCGACACGCGCTGGAGTGCAGAGGTCGCTTCGGGTATCGCCAGTACGCTGCTCGGGGGGCTCAAGTGATGACGGGCTTGTCTCCAGAGCAGCTCATGCTGGCTGCGATGCTGGTTCCGCTGGCAGCTGCAGTGCTGATCCCGCTCTTCCACCGGGTGCCCAATCTGCGCGAGTGCGTGACGCTGCTGGCGGCTGCAGCGCAGGTCTTCATCGTCTGGAGCTTGTTCGCGCATGTGCAGGCCGGCGCGCGACCCGAGCTGATGGCCTGGCAGGTCGTGCCGGGGCTCGCGCTCGCCTTCAAGGTCGAGCCGCTGGGAATGCTGTTTGCGCTGGTTGCCGGTTCGCTGTGGATCGTCAACTCGATCTATTCCATCGGCTACATGCGCGGCAACGGCGAACCGCGCCAGACGACGTTCTACGTCTGCTTCGCCGTCGCGATCGCCTCGGCGATGGGGTTGGCGTTCGCAAAGAACCTGTTCACGCTGTTCGTATTCTACGAGGCGCTGACGCTTTCTACCTATCCGCTGGTCACCCACAAGGCGACGCCTGAAGCCATGCGCGCCAGCCGCGTCTACCTGATGCTACTGCTCGGCACGTCGATGCTGCTGCTGCTGCCCGCCATCATCGCGACGGGCTTCCTGGCAGGCACGCTCGATTTCACGCCCGGCGGCATCCTCTCGGGCAATGTAAGTGCCACCGTGATGGGCCTGCTGCTGGGCCTGTTCATGTTCGGCATCGGCAAGGCGGCGCTGATGCCGTTTCACTTCTGGCTCCCCGCCGCGATGGTCGCGCCGACGCCGGTGAGCGCGCTCCTTCATGCAGTCGCCGTCGTGAAGGCTGGCGCATTCGCCGTGCTCAAGATCGTCGTCTACATCTTCGGCATCGAGACGTTGGCCGCCAGCGGCGCCAACTGGTGGCTGATGGTTGCAGCTTCCACGACGTTGTTGCTGGCGTCCGCAATTGCAATGACGAAGGACAACCTGAAGGCCCGGCTCGCCTACTCGACGGTCTCCCAGCTTTCCTACGTGGTGCTCGGCGCGAGCCTGGCTGTGTCGGCCGGCATCGTCGGCGGGGCGATGCAGATCGCGATGCATGCGCTCGGCAAGATCACGTTGTTCTTCTGCGCCGGTGCAATCTACGTCGCAACCCACAAAACCGAGATCAGCGAGATGGAAGGGCTCGGTCGTAAGATGCCGCTCACCTTCTGCGCATTCCTGGTGGGTGCGCTGTCGATCATCGGGCTGCCGCCACTCGGCGGCTCCTGGGTCAAGTGGTGGCTGATGCTCGGCGCGTTCGATGCCGGCCAGATCGCCGTCGTGTTCGTGCTCATGGCGTCCTCGCTGCTGAGCATTCTCTATCTGCTGCCTGTGTTCCTGCGCGGCATGTTCACATTCTCCCCCCGTCCGGCGAGCGTTGGCGCAGCAGCGCCGCATGGAGACCATCCAGTGCCCGACGGTCTCGAGCGGAAGTACTGGTTGGTCGTGCTCGCGCCCTGCATCACGGCAGCCGGCTGCATCGTCGTTTTCGCCTATGCCGACAGGATTGCTGCATTCATCGCTCCGATCGTCACCCGCTGAGGCCTGCCATGAATGAACCCGACAAGGAACCGCCGGGCTGGTTCGATCGCAAAGAGAACCAGAACAAGCTCTGGTACGCGCTGCTGCTCGTCGGCGGCGCGCTGACCATCTCCGAGTTCCTCTACGAGCATCACCCGCACTTCGACATCGAGCAGATCCCGGAGTTCTTCGAGATCTTCGGCTTTCTCTCATTCGTGGTGATCGTCTTCGCCGGGCGTGCGCTGCGCACCATCATCATGCGTGACGAGGACTACTATGAACGCGACTGAGCTGAACCCCGCTCTGCTGATGTTGGTTGCCGGCGCCGTCGCCGGCCTGCTGCCGCGTTTATTGCGACAAGGGGTAACCCTGGCTGCGCCGGCTGCGGGAATCGCCATCCTGCTGTCGACGCCGATCGGCGCGAACGTCGTCGTCCCGTTCGCCGGCCTCGAGATGACGATTCTCCGCCTCGATGCGCTGGCATACCCCTTCGCGCTGATCTTCCTCATCGCCGCGCTGTTGAACTCGATCTACGCGCTACACCAGGATGACCGCCTGCATGATGCGATGGCGCTGATCTACGGTGGCGCGGCCATCGGCGGCGTGCTCGCCGGCGATCTGGCGACGCTGTTCATCTACTGGGAGATCACCGCGCTCTCCTCGGTCTTTCTCATTCTTGCGGCCGGAACCGAGCGCGCCTATCGCGCTTCGATGCGCTATCTGGTCTGGCAGATCGGTTCGGGCGTGCTGCTACTGGCCGGCCTGTTGCTGCACTGGCGCGTGACGGGCTCGCTGGCCTTCACCTCGATGACGCTCGCGGGCACTGCGTCCTGGCTGATCTTCATCGCCTTCGGCATCAAGTGCGCCTTCCCCTTTCTGCACAACTGGCTGCAGGACGCCTATCCCGAGGCGACGGTAGCGGGCACGGTTGTCCTTTCCGCCTTCACCACGAAGTTGGCGGTCTACGCATTCGCGCGGGCTTTCCCCGGCGAAGGTCTGCTGATTCCGATCGGCGCAGTGATGACTTGTTTCCCGGTATTCTTCGCGGTCATCGAGAACGACTTGCGGCGCGTGCTTGCGTTCTCACTGAACAACCAGCTCGGCTTCATGCTCGTCGGCGTGGGCATCGGCACGGAGATCGCGATCAACGGCGCGGTCAGCCACGCCTTCGCACACATTCTTTACAAGGCGCTGCTGTTCATGAGCATGGGCGCGGTTCTATATCGCGTCGGCACCGTGAAGGCATCAGAGCTCGGCGGGCTCTACAAATCCATGCCGATCACTTGTGTTCTCTGCATCATCGGCGCGATCTCGATCGCGGGCTTCCCGCTCACCTCGGGCTTCGTCACGAAAAACCTGACCCTGACGGCTGCCGAGCAGCTCGGCTACTTCTGGATCTGGCTGATGCTGATCTTCGCGTCCGCCGGCGTGATGGAGCATTCCGGCATCAAGATCCCTTACTTCGCGTTCTTCAGTCACGATGCCGGACATCGGGTCGAGGAGGCCCCCGCGAACATGCTGCTGGCGATGGGCATCGCGGCGGCGGCATGCATCTTCATCGGCATCTACCCGAGCGCGCTCTACTCGATCCTGCCCTATCCGGTCGAGAAGAACCCGTACACGGCCGCGAGCGTCATCACCAAAACGCAGCTACTCGTGTTCTCGGTCATCGCTTTCGCGGTACTGATCCGCAACGGCTGGTATCCGACCGAGATGCCCTCGACCAATCTCAATACGGATTGGTTCTATCGCAAACCGGGCGCCGCCATCGTGCGCGGCATGGCTGCCATCGTGGGAGGCATTGGCGGGTTTGCCGCGAAAGCCGTGGTTGGCGGCGCGTCGGGGCTTTCGAGCCTTGCCCAGCGTCACCACGGCCCGGACGGCATATTCGGCCGGTCGTGGCCGACAGGCGCCATGGCATTCTGGATGACTGTCATGCTGGGCGCCTATTTGATATTGGCCTACGTATAGCCGATCTCTTGCGCCCTCGCCGTGTCGCCCGCGCAGGCAGTCCGCGGGTGAAGCCAGAGCGAGACGCGGGCTCATGAACGACTATGTGATCCTGCTGATCGGGCTCGTCTGCGCAGGTGCGGGCGGCGAGTTCTTCGTGCGCAGCACGGTGGGGTTGGCACGTGCTGCTCGCATATCACCCGGCATCATCGCCGCGACCGTCGCTGCATTCGCTACGTCGAGCCCCGAGCTGGTGATTGCCGTCACGTCCGCTGTGGAAGGGACGCCGGAGATCTCGCTCGGCAACGCACTTGGCGCCAACATCGTCAATGTCGCGATGATCTTAGGCATCGTGCTTCTTTTCGCGCAGGTCTCGGTCCCGCGGGGCAGCATCAGGAGGGACATCCCCGTTGCCATTCTCGCCCCCGCCGCACTTGCGCTATTGCTGATCGACGGCAGGCTATCCAGGCTCGAAGCCTGGTTGCTGATCGCAGCATTCGCCTCTTGGCTATGGGCGATCGTCGGGGAGGCGAGGCGCGAGCGGAGTGCGGTGGTCGAGGTCCTGGGTCAACCGAGGATCACACGCGCAATGATCGAAGGCGTGCTCGGCCTCGTCCTGTTGATCATCGCCGGCCAGCTTATCGTCGACGGCAGCACCGGTATAGCCAAATCCTACGGGCTCTCCGAGTTCGTGATCGGCGCCACGATCGTCGCGGCTGGAACAACTGTGCCGGAGCTCATTACGGCGCTCATCGCCCGATGGCGTGGTCACGACGAAGTGAGCCTCGGCACGGTGCTCGGCAGCAATATCTTCAATGGCCTGATCATCATCGGCATCGCAGGCGCCATCACGCCGATCGAGGTCCCCTTCAGGGCCGTGGCGCCCACGCTCGTGGTCGGATCGATCGCCGTAGCACTCACCATACCCTCGCGCCTGGGGGTGATCGACCGCTGGCGCGGTGGTATGCTGCTTGCCGTCTACGTCATCTATCTCGCGACAGTGCTGCAAGCAGGATAGCCCCACCGGCGATTCTTGGTCGATGCGGCACCGGAAAGGGCTCTGCGCGTCCTCTCCGCGCATCATCCAATCTCCCGGTTGGATGCGATTGTCAGGACGCGCGGGCCACATTGACGGATCGGTCCGGGCGCTGTTTCCTCCGGAGCTGAGGGCCATCAGCCCAACCGCGGGTCTGCAGACGACAAAAGCTGGGAAGCCGGGAGACACGTTTATGCTCACCGCCGACAAGAACAAGCTGCTGACCGATATCGAGCCGGGCGCACCGATGGGCGACCTGCTGCGGCGCTACTGGCAGCCCATCGCCGGCGAAAGCGAGATGGACGACAAGCCCATCAAACCCATGCGGCTGTTCGGAGAGAACCTC
>CAMAYR010000066.1 GCA_945862355.1 Devosia equisanguinis
CGTAGTTTCTGGACGGCCATGATACGAAGATATTTGCATGACGACAACGACACGACGCCTCTCACACGACGCCTCTGAAATACCGATGCCGATTTGCCGAACGTGAATGAAAGTGCTGGATACGAGGCATCGCCGGGCGGGCGTGTGCAGGGCAATCGACAGGAGCCCCGACAAGCGTGAGTTGGATCAACAAACTACCGCCGAAGATCCGCGGTTTCCTGGAGCCTAAGCGCGAGGTACCGGACAATCTCTGGGTCAAGTGCCCGGAGACTGGCCAGATGGTCTTCTACAAGGACCTCGAGGCCAATCAGTTCGTGTTCCCCGGCTCCGGCTACCATGAGCGAATGAACGCGCCCGCGCGCCTGAAGCACATATTGGATGGCGGCACCTATGAGCGCGTGCCGCTACCCACCGTGGTGGCAGACCCGCTCAAGTTCCGCGACAGCCGCCGTTATACCGACCGTCTCAAGGACGCGCGCGCGGATACCGAGCTCGAGGACAGTGTCCTCGTCGGGGAGGGCCGCCTCGAGGGGCTGCCGGTGGTCGTCGCCGCCCACGACATGCGTTTCGTGGGTGGCTCGCTCGGCATGGCCGCCGGTGAGGCGGTTATCGCCGGCATGCTGCGCGCCGTGGCCGCCAAGTGCCCCTTCATCCTGTTCGCGGCCTCTGGTGGCGCGCGAATGCAGGAAGGCATCCTGTCGCTCATGCAGATGCCGCGCACGACGATCGCTGTGCAGCGGCTGCGCGATGCCCACCTCCCCTATATCGTCGTGATGACCAACCCTACGACGGGCGGCGTGACGGCCTCTTATGCGATGCTGGGAGACGTCCATATCGCCGAGCCGGGTGCGCTCATCTGCTTTGCCGGTCCGCGGGTGATCCAGCAGACGATCCGCGAGCAGCTCCCCGACGGCTTCCAGCGTGCCGAGTATCTGCTGGCGCACGGGATGATCGATATGGTCGTGCATCGTCACAAGATGCGCGAGACCTTGGCCCGGCTGACCCGGCTGATGATGCATTCGGCAGAGGCGAGGCGCACTGCCGCTGCCGGCGCGCCATCCCATGTCAACCGTCACGCCGCCTACAACGGCGCCGCAGTCGAGATCCGCAAGGCCGCCACGCCCGGCGACGTCATCGACGTCGAGGGCGTGCCGGTCACCGTTGCCGATCGCGCCGATGCCGGCAGGTCCGCAGCGCGCGAGGCGACGAAGCGCGATCCCGCAACCGCGAGGACAAGCGCGGCAGCGAAGCCCGATACGCGCACGTGACCGCGCGATCGGGCCATCGCCTTCAGCCGGAGTTCGCATGACCGACCTCGACGACGTGCTCGCGCGCATGAAGCGCCTGCACCCGCTCCTGATCGACTTGTCTCTGGGGCGCATCGAGCGCCTGCTCGTCAAGCTCGGCGACCCACATCTGGCGCTGCCCCCGGCGATCCATATCGCAGGGACGAACGGCAAGGGCTCTGTCACCGCGATGCTGCGCGCTATTGCGGAGGCGGCGGGGCTGCGCGCCCACGTCTACACCTCGCCGCATCTGGTCCGGTTCAACGAGCGCATCGTGTTGGCCGGCGCGCCCGGTGAGAAGTCCGCACCGATCGCCGAGCACCGTCTCGTCGAGCTGCTTGAGCGCGTGGAGCGCGTGAACGGCGGCGACGACATCACCTTCTTCGAGATCACGACAGCCGCCGCGTTCCTGGCCTTTGCCGAGACGCCGGCCGACGTCGTGCTGCTCGAGGTCGGCCTCGGCGGGCGGCTCGATTCCACCAATGTCGTCGCCAAGCCGCGCCTGACCATCATCACGCCCGTCGCGATGGATCATGCCGATAAGCTGGGCGACACCATCGCCAAGATCGCCGCCGAGAAGGCGGGCATCATGAAGCCCGGTGTCGCCTGCGTGGTCGCGCGCCAGGACGACGAGGCCGCGCCTGTCATCGAAGCCCGCGCCCGTCGCGTGGGCGCCGATCTTGTCGTCTGCGGTCAGGATTTCGATGCTTACGAGCAGGGCGGCCGCCTTGTTTTCCAGGAGGCGGAGCGGCTCATCGACTTGCCCCTGCCGGCGCTGATCGGCTCTCATCAGGTCGCCAATGCCGGTGTCGCAGTGGCGGCTGCGTTGCAGGTGGCCGAGCTCGGCATCGACGAGCGCGCGATCGAGGAAGGATTGCGCCGTGTGGAGTGGCCAGCGCGGATGCAGCGGCTTAGCGCAGGCCCGCTCGCCGCGATGTTGCGGCCCGGCACCGAGCTGTGGCTCGACGGTGGCCACAATCCATCCGGCGCCGCCGCGATCGCCGACACGCTTGCCGACCTCGAGGAGCGTGCGCCCAAGCCGCTTGTGCTGATCATGGGGCTGATGGGCCAGAAGGACGCGCGCGGCGTGCTCGCCAACTTCACCGGCCTTGCTCGCGCGATCGTCACCGTGCCGATACCGGGTGCGCACGAGCGCCCCTTCACGCCGGAGGCGCTAGCCGACCTCGCCCGCGAGATGGGCTTTGCGGCGACTGCCGCGCCCGACGTCGCCACCGCTCTCCGCGAGGTCGAAGCAGCAGACGAGGAAGCCAAGCGCATCCTGATCTGCGGTTCGCTCTATCTCGCCGGCCATGTGCTCGCGTTCCAGGAAGGCTTGGTCGTGCAGAGCAATTGACGGGCGAGGCTTCGACGCTCGGGCGTCGCCCCTGCGCCGCGCGACCGCCCATCCCGTCCGCTGCCCGACCACTGCCGACACGGCCTGGGGCGCTGGTGACGCGCGTGCCCCAAGGCGACTTCGTAGGGCGGCGTAAGCGATGCCCTTCGCATCGCGCAACCCGCCGTGACCAAGATACAATTCGGCAGGTTGCGCGCATCCGCGCTTACCTGCCCTACGACCGCGCCTAGCCCACCCCGCCCTGCCCGTGTGTCGGCTTGCTGCGGGGTGGGTCGACCGGCGTGCCTCGTCCGCCGACGCAGACCTTCACGGCCCGCCCCCTCACTCGGGCTTGATGCCGGCCTTCTTGATGAGGGCTGCCTTGTAGGCCATGTCCCCGCCGATGAATTTCGCGAACGCGTCAGGCGTGCTCGTCACGCCGACGAAACCGCGGCTGTCGACGACGCGCTGCTTGAAGCCAGCCTCGTTTAGGACTTCGGCGACCGACTTCTGAACCTGCGCGACGATGGCAGCCGGTGTCCGCGCTGGTGCGAGTAGACCGAACCAGGACTTCGGATCGATGTCGGGGAAGCCCGCCTCCGCCAGGATCGGCACGTCGGGCAGCGTCGGCACGCGTCGCGGACTGCACACCGCAATCGCCTTGATAGCACCGCTCTTGATGTGACCCGCCGCGATGCCCGGGCCGGCGAGTGTCATCTGCGTCTCGCCGGAGACGACGGCCTGGATGGCCGGCGCCAGTCCTTTGAACGGCACGTGCTCGATCGAGATACCAGCCTCGTTCTTCAACGCCTCGTAGAACAGGTGGGGCTGGCTGCCCGCACCGTAAGAGGCATAGTTAAGCGCCTTCGGGTTCTTCTTCGCCAGATCGATCAACTCCCGGCCATTGCTGGCCGCGATCGAGCGGTGCACGAGCACGAGCTGGATGAGATCGACGAGCTGTGTCACCGGAGCGAACTGCTTGATCGGATCGTAAGGCAGCTTCTTGAACAGGAACGGGTTCGACGTGATCGTGGAATCCGTCGTCATCAGCAGCGTGTGCCCGTCCGGCGTCGCGTTGGCCACGAATTCCGCGCCGATGATCGTGCTGCCGCCGGGTTTGTTCTCGACGATGACCGGCTTGCCCCAGCTTTGCGCTAGTCTCTCTACGATTGCGCGCGCCATGGTGTCGACGCCGCCGCCGGGCGGATAGGGCACGATGATTTTTACAGGCTGGCTCGGAAACGCCTGCGCCGTCGCCGGTGACGCTACAGCGATACCCGAGGCGCCGAGGCCGATCAGTGCGGTACGGCGGGAAATGCTACTCATGTCAGGCTCCTTGTGTGAGGGGGATCGAAATCTGCGGATGGCTATCAGTCCTTTTCGCGGATCAGCCGTGGCTTGTCGTCGAGCACCATGCACGCGCGCGTTTGCGGCGACCATCTCGGCCAATCGGGCAGCGCTGGGCTGGCTGGATTGCCGCTACGCACGAAAGCCGCCCAGGAATCGCGCATGGCGGTCGCGAGCACACGGTAGCTCGCCGGATCGTGTCCCTGCATCATGGCCGCATCGGGCCATCCCTCGAGATTGTCGAACATGAACGGAAGCTCGATGCAGTGGCACGCACCGAATCGCGCATCCCGCGTCGGCCGCCAGTCGAACCGATAGACATAGCCCGTGCCGCCATGCTCGGCATGGCCGTCTGCGAACCTTCGCGACGGTTTTTCGAATACGGACCACGTCATCATCGCCGACGCCAGCTCCCACGGCTTCTGGCCGACCGGCCTGCGGTCGGCAGGCAGTTCTGCCGCTGCCTTTGCAAATCCGCCGGCTTCCGCCGTAGCGGCAGCGACGTCCATGCTGGTTGCAGCGACGAGCTTATCGTCCTGCGCGAGCCACGCATGGCCTTCGTCCAGCGTCGAGCCGATCAGCAGCGGCACGCCCTTTGCCGCGCCCTTCGCAACAGCGCCGGCCGGATTGGTCGGACAACCGGGCCCCGGCGAGACGGTCTGGTATGCGATAGTCCTGTCGCCTGTCGCTGCGATCTCGAGCTGCACGGCGCGCTGGGCCTTCACGATCTCCTCGACGGACAGCGCGCGCAGCCTGGCGACATCGCCCCGTGTGACACCGGCGAGCTCGTGGAAGCGACGCGAGATCGCCTCGGCGCGTTCCACGCTGAGGTTGCCGGTCGAGGCGCTCATCGGAATGGCGCGGCGAACGAGGGCCCGCGATGCCGGATCGGCCAGCAGCGCGAGCACTGAGCCCCCGCCGGCCGACTGTCCCCCGATCGTGATGTTGCCGGGATCGCCGCCGAAAGCCGCAATGTTCTCGGACACCCACCGCAGCGCCGCCATCTGGTCGAGCAGGCCACGGTTGGCTGAGACCCCGCCTGCGGCCTCGATCTCGGGCAGATACAGATATCCGAGCGCCCCGAGCCTGTAGTTCACACCGACAACGACGATGTCGCCAGCACGTGCGAGATTGCCGCCGTCGTAGAATACCTGATGTGCGCTGCCGGATTGGTAGGCGCCGCCGTGCAGCCAGTACAGCACGGGCCTTCTCGCGCCGTCGGCCGCCGGCGTCCACACCGTCAGTGTCAGGCAATCCTCCGATTGTGCGAACGGCGTGATACCCATCACGGCGTCGAGCCGCGAAGGGCCCTGTGGCGCGCTCGCGCCGACCTGCGTGCAGTCGCGCACGCCGGCCCAGCCCGGATGTGGCGCCGGTGCTGCAAAACGCAGACGCCCGAGCGGTGGCGCTGCGTAAGGGACGGCGCGAAACGTGACGATGCTGTCGCCTGCCTCGCCGCAGACGGAACCTGATGTCGTCTTGGCGGTCGTGGCCAAGGTCATGTCACTGCCTCGCTTTGCGAAGTTGCGCTGGGTGCAGCACAACGCGGAACGCCTCGGCGGTCAATATGCTGCGACGTATGTTGCGACAGATGCTCCGAGAAATTTACTGGCGGGTGAACGCATCGATTGGTGCAATGCCGGATGCGGACAGCGCCGACCCGTCTGCGAACAAGTCGGGCTCGAGTTCCGCTGCGTTCGCTGGAACTCCAGATCATTTAGGCCTAAAAATTATAGACTTGCAATAATACGCGGTATGGCGCAGACTTTCCGTACCTCGAGGAGGAATCCGCAGATGCGCGTTGCATGCCTCGGTGCCGGTCCGGCCGGTCTCTACTTCGCGATCTCGCTGAAGCTGCGAGATCCCGCGCACGAGATCGAGGTGATCGAGCGAAATCGGCCGGACGACACGTTCGGTTGGGGGGTGGTGCTCTCCGAGCAGACCCTGGAGAATCTCGCAGCCAACGATCCGGTCAGCGCCGAGGCGATCCGCGCATCGTTCGCCTACTGGGACGACGTCGCGATGCACCATCGCGGCTCCCTCATACGCTCGACGGGGCATGGCTTCTGCGGCATCGGTCGGATGCGCCTGTTGCAGATCCTCCAGGCGCGAGCACGCGAGCTGGGCGTCCGTCTCGTATTCGAGAGCGAGGCGCAGGACGTCTCGTATTATCGGGAGCGCTACGATCTCGTAGTCGCCGCCGACGGCGTGAACTCGAAGGTCCGCACGGCCCTCGCCGGCGCCTTAGAGCCCGAGATCGACGTGCGTGCGTGCAAGTACATCTGGCTCGGGACGCGGCAGAAGTTCGACGACGCCTTCACGTTCATCTTCGAGGAGACCGAGCACGGCTGGCTTTGGGTTCACGCCTATCAGTTCGATGCGGATACGGCGACATTCATCGTCGAGTGCTCGCCGGAGACGTGGGCCGACGCCGGATTCGACCGCATGGATCATGACGGCACGATTGCTGCCTGCGAGCGGATCTTCGCGAATTATCTCGGCGGCCACCGGCTCATGTCGAACGCGCGCCACTTGCGCGGCTCGGCGTGGCTCAACTTCAGCCGCGTGCTGTGCAAGCGCTGGAGCCTCGGCAATGTCGTTTTGCTGGGGGATGCTGCGGCCACGGCACACTTCTCCGTCGGCTCCGGATCGAAGCTCGCGATGGAAAGTGCGATTGCACTCGCCAGCTACATTCACTCCGAGAGCACGCTTGCAGAAGCGTTCGCGCGTTACGAGGACGAACGCCGGCTCGAGGTGTTGCGGCTGCAGAGTGCGGCGCGAAACTCGACGGAGTGGTTCGAGAACGTCGAGCGCTACCTGCATCTGGATTCAATGCAGCTCTACTACTCGCTGTTGACGCGCTCGCAGCGCATAGGTCACGAGAACCTTCGTGAGCGCGATCCGCAATGGCTCGGCGCCGCCGAGGCGTGGTTCGAGCGCGATGCGATGGGAGCGGCGCCGCAGACATCGCGGCCGCCCATGTTCGTTCCCTTCAAGGTTCGCGACATAGAGCTGGTCAATCGTGTCGTCGTCTCGCCGATGGCGCAATACCGCGCCCAGGACGGCCTGCCTGGGGATTGGCACTTCGTGCACTATGCCGAACGCGCCAAGGGAGGGGCAGGCCTCGTGGTCACGGAGATGACGTGCGTATCGCCCGAAGGTCGGATCACGCCTGGATGCACGGGGCTCTACACCGAGGCTCAAGAGACCGCGTGGCGGCGCATCGTCGATTTCGTGCACGCCGAGACGGACGCGAAGATCGCCATTCAGCTCGGTCATGCCGGTCCGAAGGGTTCCACCCAGCTCGGCTGGGAGCGCATGGACGCACCGCTGGCTGAAGGGAACTGGCAAGTGCTGGGGCCCTCGCCGGTACCGTGGTCGCCCGCAAACCAGATCCCGCGAGAGATGACGCGGGGCGACATGGACAAGGTGCGCGAGGACTTCGTGCGTGCCGCGGAGTTGGCCGAGCGCGCTGGCTTCGATTGGCTCGAGTTGCACTTCGCGCACGGCTACCTGATGTCTGCCTTCATCACGCCGCTGACCAACAAGCGCACCGACGAGTATGGCGGCAGCCTCGACAACCGTATGCGCTTTCCCCTGGAGGTGCTGCACAACGTGCGTGCCGTCTGGCCGTCGGGCAAGCCGGTTTCGGTTCGCATCTCGGCCAATGACTGGGTCGGCCCATCCGGCATAACGCCGACCGAAGCGGTCGATATCGCACTCATCCTGAAAGCAGGCGGCGCGGATATGATCGACGTTTCGGCCGGCCAGACGTCGATCGCGGCCAAGCCCGTCTACGGCCGTTTATTCCAGACGCCGTTCTCAGATCGGATCCGCAACGAGGCCAATATCGCTACGCTGGCCGTCGGCAACATCACCGACGCCGATCAGGTCAACTCGATCCTGCTCGCGGGACGCGCCGATCTCGTCTGCCTCGCCCGGCCTCATCTGGCCGATCCCTACTGGACGCTACACGCGGCTGCCGGGCAGGGCTACGTCGGCGCGAGCTGGCCCAAACCGTATCTTTCCGGTCGCGATCAACTTTACAGATTGCGATCGCTGTCGGAGACGCAGCAGGTGAAGGTGTGATGGCGCGGCTCGAGGGTATGCATGTGTTGATCACTGGCGGCGGCACCGGCATCGGCGCGGCGATCGCCGCAGCGCTCCACGCAGAGGGCGCGCGGCTTTCGATTGCCGGACGTCGACACGCGCCGCTCGCGGAAACCGCGATGCGCCTGACAGGCACGCACGTCATCGAGGCCGATGTGACGCGGGAAGCGGACTGTGCTGCAATGGTGGAGGCGGCACGCGCGGCTCACGGGGCGGTCGACATTCTGATCGCCAATGCCGGCGCCGCCGAGAGTGCGCCTCTCGCGCGGACGGATCTCGCCCAATGGCAGCGCATGATCGACGTAAACCTGACCGGTGCATTCCTGACTGTGAGGTCGGCGCTGCCCGATCTCGTGCGCGCTCCGTCATCCGGCGGCGGCGTGCGTCGCATCGTGCTCGTCGCTTCGACTGCGGGGCTCAAGGGCTATCCCTACGTTGCAGCCTATTGCGCAGCAAAGCATGGCGTCGTCGGTCTCGCGCGGGCACTCGCAGCCGAGTTGGCGCCGCGCGGCATCACCGCGAATGCCGTTTGCCCTGGTTTTACCGAGACACCTTTGCTGGCCGGCTCGATCGCCGACATCGTGGCCAAGACCGGTCGCAGCGCGGACGACACGCGGCGCCTACTCAGCGCGGGAAATCCGCAAGGCCGCTTCGTCGAGCCCGACGAGGTCGCGGCAGCCGTCGTCTGGCTCTGTCTGCCGGCTTCGGCCTCGGTGACGGGGCAGGCGATCTCGATCTCGGGAGGCGAGGTATGACGCTCCCGGTGCTCGACACCGTGCGTCCGCGTCGCGCTGGTCGGCTCCAGCACGAGCGGCTCCGCTTGTGGCTGCGATTGCTGCGCGCATCGCGCGGCATGGAGGCAGAGCTGCGCGAGCGCCTGCGCGTCACCTACGATCTGACCTTGCCGCAGTTCGACGTTCTCGCCGCCGTCGCACGCCGCGAGGATGGGCTGACTATGACGGTATTGTCGCGCTATCTCATGGTTTCGAACGGGAACGTCACCGGCATCGTCGACCGGCTCGCGAAGGACGGCTGGCTCGATCGCGTCGAGATTCCCGGCGACCGACGCGTGAAGCTCGTGCGCCTGACCGATCGGGGTGCATCGGATTTCGCCGCGATGGCAGCCGTGCACGAGCGCTTGGTGGACGAGTTGCTCGGCGGCTTCGGCAAGACCGAGACGGCAGGTCTCATCGGCCAGCTCGACCGGCTGGTCGCGAAATTGAAGAAGCGCGGAGACAACGAGCGGTTACGTCGCAAGCCGGGAGGAAAGATATGACTACTGCCGAGATCATTCCGCAGCATTTCTCCTGGCAGCGTGACGGGGCTGCCGGCGTGATCCGGCTCACGCGGCCCGACCGCAAGAACCCATTGACCTTCGAATCCTACGCCGAGCTGCGCGATACGTTTCGTGCGCTTGCCTATGCCGACGATGTGAAGGCCGTTGTCTTTGCGCCGAGCGGCGGCAACTTTTGCTCTGGCGGCGATGTGCACGAGATCATCAAGCCGTTGCTCGATCGCGATATGAAGGGCCTGCTTGCCTTCACGCGCATGACCGGCGATCTCGTCAAGGCGATGCGAGCTTGCCCGCAGCCGGTCGTCGCCGCCGTCGATGGCGTGTGCGTCGGCGCCGGCGCCATGATTGCGCTCGCCTCCGACATGCGGCTCGGCACGCCGGAGGCGAAGACGGCGTTTCTTTTTACGCGCGTCGGGCTTGCCGGTTGCGACATGGGTGCATGTGCGATGCTGCCGCGGGTCATCGGTCAGGGGCGCGCTTCCGAGCTTTTGTTTACAGGCAGGACGATGTCGGCGGAGGAAGGCGAGCGCTGGGGTTTCTACAATCGCCTGTTGCCGGCAGCGGAGCTCGAGAAGGAGGCAATGACCCTTGCGCGGTCGCTCGCGAGTGGCCCGACATTCGCGCACGGCATTACCAAGACAATGCTCAATCAGGAGTGGTCGATGTCGCTGGAGCAGGCGATAGAGGCGGAGGCACAGGCGCAGGCGATCTGTATGCAGACGCGCGACTTCGCCCGTGCCTACGAAGCGTTCGCGTCGAAGCAGCGCCCGAGGTTCGAAGGAAACTAGTGTGATGGCGGACGCCTCGTTTCTCACCTGGCCATTCTTCGAGGCGCGCCACCGCGAGCTTGCCGCGCGGCTCGATGCGTGGGCGGCGACGAACCTTGCCGACGTCGATCATGCCGATGTCGATGCCGCCTGTCGTCAGATCGTATCGGCGCTTGGCCGCGATGGCTGGCTCGAGCATGCAGCACCCGATCCCGAAGACGCTGCGGCAAGGCTCGACGTGCGCACACTCTCCCTCATTCGCGAGACGCTGGCGCGTCACGAGGGGCTTGCGGATTTCGCGTTCGCCATGCAGGGGCTCGGTTCCGGTCCGATCTCGCTGTTCGGCAACGACGTGCAGCGTCGCGACTGGCTCACTCGAACGCGCGTGGGAGCGGCGATTTCCGCCTTCGCGCTGACCGAGCCGGCGTCGGGCTCCGATGTCGCCAACATCGCGACGAGTGCGCGCCGCGACGGTGACGGCTGGGTGATCGACGGCGAGAAGACGTGGATCTCCAACGGCGGCATCGCCGACTTCTACGTCGTGTTCGCCCGTACCGGAGAAGGCCCAGGCGCGAAGGGCTTATCCGCATTCATCGTGTCGGCCGATGCTAAGGGCTTGAACATCGCAGAGCGCCTGGATGTGATCGCGCCTCATCCGCTCGCCCGGTTGACGTTCGAGAACTGCCGGGTTCCGGCCTCATCGTTGCTGGGTGCGCCCGGACAAGGGTTCGCAATCGCGATGGCGACGCTCGATATTTTCCGCAGCACAGTCGGCGCGGCAGCACTCGGCTTCGCACGCCGCGCGTTCGACGAGGCCACGTCGCGTGCTGCAAGCCGGCAGATTTTCGGCGCACCGCTGGGCGACCTGCAGATGGTGCAGGGCCATCTCGCCGACATGGCCATGGACATCGACGCCGCCGCACTTCTCGTCTACCGCGCCGCCTGGATCAAGGATCAGGGTGCAGCGCGCGTGACCCGCGAGGCGGCGATGGCGAAACTCTATGCGACGGAGGCCGCCCAACGCGTCATCGACACGGCCGTGCAACTCCACGGTGGCGACGGCGTGCGGCGCGGACACATTGTGGAATCCCTCTATCGCGAGATCCGTGCCCTCAGGATTTACGAAGGAGCCAGCGATGTTCAGAAAGTGGTTATCGCGCGGAGCCTCCACCGCTGAAGCGTCTGCATCTGCGCCTGCAGCTCGTGTCGGACCCGCAGGAGAGCTGCGCATGCTGCCCCGAGGGCGCGCCGGGCTCGGCCCATCCGCCCACGTCGACACGTTTGCGCGCGATAGCCTCCCGCCCGACGATTTATGGCCGGATCTGCTGCTGGACCGGTCGGAATTCCAGTATCCAGAACACATCAACATCGGTTTCGAGCTGACAGACCGGATGGTAGCCGCCGGCTTCGGTGATCGCACGGCGCTGATCGGGAACGGACGCCGCCGTACCTACAAGGAGCTGACGGACTGGTCGAACCGGCTCGCCCACGCGCTCGTGGAGAATTACGACGTGAAGCCCGGCAACCGTGTCCTGATCCGCTCGGGCAATAATCCTGCACTCGTCGCCGCCTGGCTCGCCGCCACGAAAGCCGGCGCCGTCGTCGTCAATACGATGCCGATGCTGCGCGCCGGCGAGCTGGCCGCGATCATCGAAAAGGCGGAGATCTCGCTGGCGCTGTGCGACAGCCGCATATCCGACGAGCTGGTCGCCTGCGCCAAGGACAGCCGCTTCCTGAAAAATGTCTTGTGCTTCGACGGCACCTCAAATCACGACGCCGAGCTCGATCGGATCGCGCTGGACAAGCCCGTCAGGTTCGATGCTGTGAAGACCGGCCGTGACGACGTCGCGCTTCTGGGCTTCACCTCCGGCACGACGGGCGAGCCGAAGGCGACCATGCACTTTCATCGCGATCTGCTGATCATCGCAGACGGATATGCGCGCGAGGTGTTAGGCGTCACCGAGAACGACGTGTTCGTCGGCTCCCCACCGCTGGCCTTCACGTTCGGCCTCGGCGGACTTGCGATATTCCCCTTGCGCTACGGTGCGACGGCGACATTGCTGGAGAACGCCTCGCCCGCCAACATGATCGAGATCATCGAGACCTACAAAGCAACTATCTGCTTCACCGCGCCGACAGCCTACCGCGCGATGATGGCGGCGATGGACAAGGGTGCCGACCTTTCCTCGTTGCGTCTGGCGGTATCGGCTGGCGAGACGCTGCCCGCGCCCGTATTCGAAGAGTGGACGGCCAAGACAGGCAAGCCGATACTCGACGGCATCGGCTCGACGGAGATGCTGCACATCTTCATCACCAATCGCGTCGGCGATGCACATCCCGCGAGCACTGGCCGGCCCGTCGGCGGCTACGAGGCGCGGGTCGTCGACGACGAGATGAAGGAGGTGCCGGACGGCACCAGCGGTCGCCTCGCGGTACGCGGTCCCACCGGCTGCCGCTATCTCGCCGACAAGCGGCAAACTAGCTACGTGCAGGACGGGTGGAACATTACGGGCGATACATTCGTGCGGACGGCCGACGGCCGCTATCACTTTGCTGCTCGCAACGACGACATGATAATATCCTCCGGCTACAACATCGCCGGTCCCGAGGTCGAGGCAGCGCTCCTGGCGCACGGGGATGTCGCGGAGTGTGCCGTGATCGGCGTGCCCGACACCGAGCGAGGCCAGATCGTGGAGGCTCATGTCGTTCTGAAGCCGGGCGTCTCTGCCGACGAGGTGTGCGTGAAGCGCCTGCAGGAGCACGTCAAGGTGACGATCGCGCCTTATAAGTATCCCCGTTCGGTAAAGTTCACCGATGCGTTGCCGAAGACACAGACCGGAAAGATCCAGCGGTTCAGGTTGAAGCAGCGGGGGTGAGTCCATCACCCTGCTCGTTTCGTGTGATTGCGAGGACGGCGGCGGTTGAGAAGAAATGATCGAGAGGCTGAATGTCCAATCCGTTCGAAATCCTCCAACCCGCCGGCTGGGCCAGCCCCAAGGGCTACGCAAATGGCATCGCGGCAACGGGCCGGCAGGTCTATGTCGCCGGTCAGATCGGCTGGAACGGGGATGGACAGTTCGAGACCGACGACTTCGTCGCCCAGGTCGGGCAGGCGCTCGCCAACATCGTGGCCGTGCTTGCCGAAGCTCAAGCCGGCCCGCAGCATATCGTGCGCATGACCTGGTACATCACGGATAAACGCGAGTACATCGCCCGCGCCCGCGAGGTTGGTGATGCCTACCGTCGCGTGATCGGCAAGCACTTCCCCGCTATGACGCTGGTGGTGGTCGCGGGCCTCCTGGAGGATCGCGCGAAGGTGGAGATCGAGGTCACCGCCGTCGTACCGTGAGGCTCACGGGAATAAGCTGAGCTCGCGCAACCCGACCCACAACATGCGCAGTGCGAGCAGCGTCATGACGATCTTGAAGGCATGTCGGAACCACTCCTCCTTCATGCGCATGAGCGAGCGTTCACCAACGAAGTTGCCAAGGATACCCGCCGCTATCATTGCCGCGATCAGCGGCGCATAGGCGCCGAGCGAGAAGCCGACCCACAAGAATGCAGCCATCTTAGAGATGTGCGTGATCGCCATCAGCGCGGCGAGCGTGGAGACGTGATTGCGCCGGTCGGGGCTGGCGCTGGCCACGAAGGGCCCGACGAGAGAGCCCGTCGCGCTGACGAACACGCCGAGCACCGTCACGCCGAAGCCGAGCAGCGCGAACCGCCCCTTCTCCGGCCCGAAGCGGCCCATGTTGGGCGCCCAGGTGATCACGAGCACGAAGGCGCCGAGTGCACCCATGAGCAGCGATTGCGGCAGACTGATGAAGAGCTTCGCGCCGAGTGCCGCGCCCGCGATGCAGCCGATCGTGAACGGCAGCACCGTCTGGCGCAGAACCCACGCCCGCATGGCGAGCGCGCGTGAGAGCCCTCCGCCGAGCTGGATCAGGGTGTGCATCGGAAGCAGCACGGCCGGCGGATAGAACGAGGCCATGACGACAAGCAGCATAAGTCCGCCGGCAGCGCCTGCCACGATGCTGAAGTAGCTCGTGCAGAACGCGGCGAGGGTCAGCCCCAGAAACAGCCATAAGCTGGTGTCGGGCGTGCCGAGGAAAGCGCTATCCATGAATCAAGGGCACCGCCGGTGCGAAGGCCGAGCCGCTATCTGGCTGGCCCCGGGTTGGGAAGACCGGAGGCACATGACCACGCGCTGCCACGTGTGACAAGACGCCAGCGCTAGTGGCCCGTCGCGCCTGAATCGTATCATAGCCGCAACCACCGTCCGATTTAGGCGCGACATGAGGGCCACTAGAAATGACTATGGCTCAGTGAGGCGTTCATCGCGCCTTAGTTGACACCTGCCTCGCCGCACCGTCGGTCAACTAAGACGCGACGCCTCACTCGTCCTCCTGGCGGATGAGTTTGCGCAGCAGCCGATCGACCTCGGCGGCACGATGGTCCCAGCTGTGCTCGCGCTCAACCGCTGCGCGGCCCCGCGCACCCATCTCCCTGGCTGTGGTCGGATCGCGGGCGAGGGATGCCACGGC
This sequence comes from Devosia equisanguinis, assembly GCA_945862355.1. GTDB lineage: Bacteria > Pseudomonadota > Alphaproteobacteria > Rhizobiales > Hyphomicrobiaceae > CAMDPA01. The sequence goes on from CAMAYR010000066.1 coordinate 14,682, forward strand.
AGCCGCCAGCGCAGCCGCGTTACCCGGCGCAATGACGATCCCGCACGCATGGTGGCGCACGAAATCGGCTTGCGTTGGATAGTCGGTCGCGATCACGGGCACGCCGGCCGCCAGCGTCTCGAACAGTTTGAGGGGTGCGAGCCCGGTTTGAGCACGACCCGAAACGTCGACGATGGTCACGAGACCTGCCAAGGCATCCACGATCAGGCCCGGCACGCGCTTGTAGGGTTGGCGGCCGACGTAGTGGATGCGCGGGTTGGCTGCTGCCGCGGCCTCCACGAGCGGACTGTCCGCGCCAGCACCGATTACCACCAGATCGACGCCGGTCGGCCAGCCCGGATGGGCGATGGCCTCCAGCATCATCCGCGCGCCATGCCAAACGGCGAGCGCTCCGAAGAATACGACGAATGGCTTGTCCACGACGCGATCGGGGGTGACGTCAGGCGTGAACAGCTCCGTGTTGGCTGCATTGGAGATAAGCGCCACATCGGGCTTGCCGCGCTCGCTAACGAGCCAGTTCTTGAGCTGGTCGGTGACCGCGACGACGGCGCCCGCTTTACGGTACTGCCACCGTTGCATCGCCACGATCAGGCCAAATAACGGCCGGGTTCCCGGATGTGCGATGGCGATGTCGGCGTAAGGGCCATTGCATTCGTGGACGACTGCGACGCCCCGCCGTCGCGCCAGATAGGATACGGGCAGCAGCAGCGGATTGGCACGGCAATAGATCGCGTCGACCTTGCCCAACTCCTTCCATGCCCGATAGTTGACGCTGAGGATGGCGCGGAGACGTCGCAGGATGCTGGGTTTGTTCTGGTCCTTGCCGTAGGCCGGCTGGAGCAGCCGGGTCCGCCAGCCCCGTCGGGCGAGCCCCGCGCAGATCTCGTGGACATGCACGTGCGCGGCAGCGCCTTCGGCGAGCGATTCCGCCGTCACATAGAGCATGGCTCGGGGCTGTGTCGACAAGGCAGGGCCGTTCCGATTGTTCAGTTGGACTGGAATTCAATGTCGTTCATGTCAGCCCACATCAGCAGGTTCAGGGCACGCCAGCCCCATGGGTGCCAACGCCGATCGCCGCGCAACATTGCGGTGAGGTGGCGACGCGTCTCATCGAGCTTGAGGTATGGTGCATCGGCCTGGTTGATCTGTGCCAGCCGTGTCTCGAGCCAGGGTGCGCACGCCTTGAGCCAGCGTGCCTCGGGTGTAGCAAAGCCGATCTTGTCGCGCCGGTCGAGGATCGTATCGGGCACGATACCGCGCAGTGCTCCGCGAAGCACCGACTTGGTCGTTCCGGTGTCGTCGACGAGCAGCTCGGGAGCAAGCCTACAGGCGACCTCGGCCAGCGGCACGTCGAGGAACGGCACGCGCGCCTCGATCGAATGCGCCATTGTGCAGCGGTCCTCGTAGCGCAGCAGTCCGGGCAGTACGTCCTCCTCCAGGCTTGCCTGAAGCCGGTCGAGCAGGGCGAGACGCCTCGACTGCCGCGTGCGGGACCTGGAGCTGGAATGGGAGTGTTCCCCGTGTGCGGCCAGCCATTCCGGCGCGATCAGAGCCGCAGTTCCCTGTCGCGCCTCCGCGTTGCGGGCGATGCTCCGCATCACGGGAAGATCGAGGCTGGCCAGGATGTGATAGATCTGGGACGGCAAACGCACGCCCGGCTGCCGTGCGACCCGCGCCAGCACCTTCGCCGCTCTGATCGGCTCGCCATCGCCGAGCAGCCCCGCGATCCGCGCGGCGTAGTAGAAGCGGTAGCCCGCGAACAACTCGTCGCTGCCCTGCCCGTCGAGCAGCACCTTGACGCCGGCCGCCCGCGCCGCGGCCGCAACGCGGTATTGCGCATAGATGCTGGTCGATCCGAACGGTTCGCCCTGGCGCGTCATCAGCGTGTCGAGGTCGCAGCGAAACATCGCCGCGTCCGCTTCCACCTCGTGCGAGATGGTCTGCGCCGCCTCCACCATCAGGCGGATGTAGGCCGTCTCGTCGAGTGGATCGCCGGGACTCACGAAGCTGAACGTGTGCAGCTCGCCGCCCGGTCCAAGCTGCTGGCGGACGGCGGCGACGATGGCGGATGAATCTATGCCGCCCGACAGCATCGTGCCGAGTGCGACGTCCGCGCGCTGATGAACCCGGACGCTGTCGAGAAAGCGCTCGCGGACAAGGCCGACGGCTTCTTCGCGGCTCGTGATGCTGGCGTCGTAGACCGGCCGCCAGTAGCGCTTCGGCTCGAGCGGCATGTGGGTGTCATCGAGTTGGATCACCGCGTAGTGGGCCGCCGGCAGACTGTCGATGTCGGCGAAGAAGGTGGCCGAGCCTGCATCCGTCGCCCCGCGCAGCAGAAAGGCCAGCACCGTCGAAGGGCGCGCGCGCCGCGACACACCGGGCACGCCGAGCAGCGGCGGGATCTCCGAGGCAGCGACCAGACCGCCTGGCGTGCGCGCAACGAACAGCGGCTTGATGCCGAACGGATCGCGGGCGATCAGCACTTGCCGCCGCGCCCGGTCGAGGAGCGCGAACGCGAACATGCCCCGCAGCCTGGGCAGCATCTTCGTTCCCCAGGCCGCATATGCGGCGAGCAGAACCTCGGTGTCCGATGTGGTCTGAAAGCCATGACCGAGCCGTTGCAACTCGGCCCGCAGCTCGACGAAATTGTAGATCTCGCCGTTGAACACGATGGCGATATCATCGCCGTATCTCATCGGCTGGTTCGCGCGCGCGTCGAGGTCGATGATCGACAGCCGCGCATGGCCGAGCTCGACGTCGCGTCCGGCGACGTTGAAACGCTGCACTTGTCGCGCATCCGGCCCGCGATGCGCCATCCACTCGAGCGCCTTGGCTCCACCCTCACCGCCGATGTCGAGCCAGATGCCGCACATCTCGTCAGCCCCGGCCGGCAGAAGCTGCGGCATTGAATGACCCGCGGCGGCTTGCGACGAGCTCCAGATAGCGAGCCTCGACGCGCCGGGCCTCGCCCGAAAGCTCGGCATTCTCGCGCATCACCTTGATAGCGCCTGCTGCAATGCGTGCACGAAGCGCGTCGTCGGAAAGAAGCGCGATCGCATGGCGAGCGATGCTGCCGGCTTGGAGCGGCGTCATGACGACGTTCTCGCCGTCGGTGAACAGCTCGCGATAACGCGCAAGATCGGTCATCAGAGTCGGCCGCTCCGCCGCGCCGGCCTCGATCGGCGTCTGCGGCATGCCGTCGGACGGCGCGAGACTGACGACGAGATCCGCGCTCGCATATAGGGAAGCCATCGCTTCCGGCGCACGCGGCGGCGAGAACCGTAGCCGATCCGCGACGCCGAGGCGGCGTGCGTCTGTCTCGATGCGATCGCGATAGGCGGCATCGGCGCCCTTCAGCGCGAAGACGACGAGGGCGTCGTGCCCTGCGGCGACGATTTCAGGCAGCGCCTCGATCAGGAGGTGATGATTGTAGAACGGTTGCAACATGCGCGGCGCCAGCAGCACACGCCGGCCATCCGCGCGCCATTCGCCCCGTAGCCGCGCCACCTCTGCCGGATCCGGCTTGAAACGGGCCAGGTCGATGCCCCAGATCACGCGCATGATCCGCTCGCGCGGCACGCCGAACGATGCCACGACGTCGCCGAGCGCGTTGGATTTCACGAGCACGAGATCCGCCCGCCTCAGCGCGAAGCGCGTCAATGCGCGGCCTGGCGCGCCCTGGCTGCCCTGCTCGTCGAACAACACATCGCCGCCCATCACCGTGACGACCAGGGGACGCCGGCGCAATAGTGCGGCAACCCATGTGCCGTACTCGGCCGCGTAGTGCGCATGCCAGATGTCGGCCGGCTCAGCCAGGATGGCGCGCGCCGTGCCGAGCATTAGGGCGAGGCGACGCAGCGGCCGAAGGCGCACCCCGCCACCCTCGACGGGGACCATGCGCACGCCGGGGATCTCGGCCTGAGCGATAGACAGCATCCGCACGTCATGGCCGCGCCGCGCGAACACGGCCGTTCGGCTCGCATCGTGCGGGCTCGCCGCAGAGCCCAGAACCGCGATCCGCAGGCGTTGGCCGCTGGAATGTTCGGCAGCCCTGCTCACGCCGCAGCGATCAGGCCGGAGTCGAGCGTGACGCGCACCTTGCGGCCGAGCAGGTCGAGCAGGATTGTCACGCGCTGCTCGTCTGTCACTTCTTCGAGCAGTCCCATCGCCTCCTCGAAAGCGCCGCCCAGTACGCGGATCTTGTCACCCGCTCTCAAGCCCGGCGGCGCCAGCAAGCGCACGAAACCGCTCTCGTCGTGGCGCGCGCGCAATGCCTCGACGATGCCCGCCGGTACTGCCATCGGCGCATCGCCTTGGCTCACCAGGCGCGAGACGCCGACCGTGGAGCGGATCGACAGCCAGCGCTGGCGGTGGAGGTCGATGGCAACGAAGACATAGCGGGGGAAAACCGGGACCGGCACGATGTCGACGCGCCGGGCATGCCTGCGCTTTTTCAGGTACCGCGGCAGATAGGTGGCGAAGCCCTGCCGCTCGAGATTGGCCACGGCCCGCATCTCCCCATTGGGGTGCGTATGCGCCACGAACCAGCGCGGCTCTGCACGCGTCGGAGTGGCCGGGTCGGGGGACTGCTGCAGACAAATAACCACTGGGATAACTCTTCCGCTCTTGTCGTCTCGGTTGCTACGTCCGTCGCCGGCACTGGCACTGGCAGTGGCACCGGCACGATCGAAAGAGTGAGCACGCGGCTCGGTCCCACGGCTCTCTCAGCGGCCTGGCGCAACTCGAGGCTGCCCGCGAGGTCTGTGATCACGATGCCGTCGATCTGGACTTTAATCGCGTCGAAAGTCTGAAACGTGGCGACACCGCCTGCCCCGACGACTGCGGCAGCCGGGTCGACGATGGCGACGATCTCGATATTGCGGTCGTTGGCGCAGATCCGGGCGATGTCGGCGAGATCGCCGGCTCCGGCCAGCGCGATGCGCCGCCATCCTTGCGCCGCAGCGTCGTCCAGCACCCGGCCGCACGCGTCCTTGGCCTGCCTGAAGAACGTCAGCGACCAGGACAGGAACTCTGCTGTGAGGCGCGACTTTTCAGCAAAGCCGTTGGGCGTGAGATAATAGGCGAAGCGCCGCGCAGGTGCCTGGGACACCTTTACGAGGCCCTTCTTCACGCATCGCTTGAGATAGACGTTGACTAGACCGAGCGCGATCCCGAGATCGGCAGCCAGACCGCGCTGCGTTTTCGCACGCCCGTTCTCCACCGCTTCGAGCAGGCCGAGCGTGATGCGCGTGCTCTCGCACGAGTTGGTATCGGAGTTCCCCAACGCAACGCCTCGTCTCGTACCGCGCCCCGCTCGGCGCCGCTGTCATCACGAGGCCGAGCTAGCGTGTTCATGTCATGAACGTCAAGTGGGCGAGGCCGGCGCGAAGCCCGTGATGCACAGTTTGTCATAGCGCACGTAGATGCGCGTTCGACCAGGGAGCCTAGGTCTCCAGGGCAGCCACATCCGGTTGTGGTCCCGCCGACTTGGTTCGCACGGACGAATGCCTTGTCAGCACCGGCGGCATCGGCATATTTCAACGTGCGCCGCCCCGGCGCGATGTCTTCCAGTTGCGTCCGAGGAACGATGCCGAAATCCAATCCAGGGGGGATTACCGATCCGTCGCTCGGCAATCTGACGGTGCTATGCGCGGCCGCGATGGTTTTGTTCCTGGTCGCGCCGCGCACCACGCCCGGTGTCCTTGGCCTGTTGGCGCTCGCGCTCGGCTTGGCAGGTGGTTTTTTAGGTGGTCTGGCGGCCGGGTTGACTGGCGGTGTTACCGGCCTCATGCCTCGGCTGCTGTTGCTTCTCGCGCTGTGGGGATTGGCCTCGACGGCTTGGTCTGCCGATCGCGGCGAGGCGGTCGACAAGAGCTTTCTCCTCGCTGCGCTCGTGTTCGTGGCGACCTGGGCGACCAGCGTCATGTGGCGGGTTCGGCCCGATATTTCGAGGCAGCTCGGCAAGGTCGCGGTGATCGCGTTTTCAGCAGGTCTGGCATATCTTTTCGTCGAGGAGATCTCCGACCATCGCATCAAGCGCACGGTATTCACGGTCCTGCCCTTTGCGTTGCCGGCGATCAAGCATATCAGCGAGGCACCCGATGGCGTGATCGTCTCGGGCTACATCAGCAATCGAAACATGGCAGCAATGGTGCTCGCACTTTGGCCCATGCTCCTGATTGCCTGGCTTGGCCTCCGCCGTCAGCATCGCGCGATATGGATCGCATTGCTCGCAGTGGTGGCCGCCGCGACGCTGGCGATGTCCAAGCACGAGACTTCGCTGATAGCGCTTTTGCTGGCAGCGATCGTTCTCGGCCTGTGTATCGTGCGGCCCAGGCTCGGCCTGGCAGCGGTCGCCGTGGGGTGGATCGTGGCGACGATGCTCGTCGTGCCGTTGGCGAGTTGGGCCGCCCACGGTGCGCGGCTGCATGAAGCCGCTTGGCTGCCCAACAGCGCGCGCCATCGCATCGTGCTGTGGGCCTACACGGCCGAGCAGGTCGCGCAGCGTCCGGTGCATGGCGTCGGTGCGGCCTCGACCAAGCGCATCGACCAGATGCGCGGGCCGAAGGTCGACAACCTCCCCGGCACGAAATATCAGTGGCGCTCGGGGCCGCACGCCCACAACGTCTACCTCCAGACGTGGTACGAACTCGGCGTGATCGGGGCTGCGCTGCTGTGTGCGGCAGGGTTGGCGCTGGTCTTCTCGCTGGCCAGACTGCCGGCGGCTGCGATGCCGATCGGTGCGGCGACATTCACGGCCGCCGCCACGATCGCGGCGTTCTCGTGGGGCATGTGGCAGGCGTGGTTCCTGTCTGTATTCGCTGTCTCAGCGGTACTGACGGGGCTGGCCGCGCGCATCGCCGATGCGGCCGAAGCGGAAGCGTCCGCTGCGCGATCCAGTGTCGTTCCG
>CAMAYR010000067.1 GCA_945862355.1 Devosia equisanguinis
TCCCGGGCTGCTTTGCTCGCCAGCCCTCTTCGGTCCCCAGATCGAGGCGCTCGGTGGGTGCAGGCGGGTCATCGTCGCCGATCACACACGATCGGACCGGATGGAGGCCATTGCGGGGGACATTCTGGCGACGGCGCCGCCAAGGTTTGCTCTGGCTGGGCTTTCGATGGGGGGCTATGTCGCGATGGCGATCATGCGAACAGCACCCGAGCGTGTCAGTCGCGTCGCCTTTCTCGACACCAGCCCGCGAGCCGACCCAGCGGAACGGACAGTCGACCGCCGCCGCCTGATGGAATTGGCCAGGGCCAAGGGTACCCGCGAGGTGCAAAAAGCTCTACTGCCGCGCCTCGTGCATCCCGACCGGCAGGCCGAGCCGGGTCTGGTCGAGACGGTGCTGAAGATGGCTGAGGATATCGGCGTCGCGGCGTTTCTGCGTCAGCAGGAGGCGATCATCGCGCGGCAGGACAGCCGTCCCGGGCTCGCCGCGATCGGATGCCCCACCCTTGTACTGGTCGGCGAGCAGGACCTGCAAACGCCGCCCGACATCGCGCGGGAGATCGCAGGGCTCATTCCTGGCACGGTGCTGGTCGTGGTCCCCCAGTGTGGGCATCTCTCGACGCTGGAGCGGCCCGAAGCCGTGAACGCGGCATTGGCCCAATGGCTCGGTTCGGCTTGAGTCTCGTCATGGCCATCGTGCGCCCGGCAGGCTAACCGCTCGACTTCGGATCATGGCGCCAGTGCGTCCTGCAAACGGGAGTGCCTCGATGGACGGCGATCACGGTAGCTGCAGTACCTGTCGGTTCTGGGACTGTACGAATCCGGTCGATCGGACCAAGGCGGATCTGTTCGCGCCGGCGAGCTACGAATGCCGCCGTCGTGGGCCGCAGGTCGCCTGGCACGGTGGGATCGAGGATCCGGACGAGGTAGACGCGAGCCCGTTCGTGGGCGTCTGGCCGTCGACGTTCGCGCACGACTGGTGTGGCGAGCACGAGCCGCTGAGCGAGGATGCGAGCGAGACGGGGAAGAGTTGAGGCGGGATCGGGGTGGACGGCGCGCCCAGCCTGCGTTGCCGCAATTGCCGGTTTGCGCGAAGGAGGTGGGCCGACCTCCATGGGATACGTGTCGCCGATAACGCATCGCAAGGATGGGGTGGAGTGTACTATCATCACTGCCGTCCACTTCCTTCGTCAGCGAGATTGACGTGCGCCCAGCTTCCTTCGAATTGCCCTCGAACTCTCATTTTCATGCCGTTCACTGCCCGTGAAGATCGATCTTGCAAATCGCTGGGTGGTGCTCGGGCTGCTGTTCCTGGTCGGGCTCACTGCGCCGATGCAGTTCCAGAGCGTGGCCGCGCTTGGGCCGTTCCTCACGGCTGAAGCCGGTTTGACCTACACGGACATCGGTTTGCTCACCGGGCTGTTCATGCTCCCGGGCGTGGTGCTCGCGGCGCCGATGGGGCCGTTCTCGACGTGGCTCGGCGACCGGATCGCGCTTGTCGTTGGTATTGCCCTGATGGCGGTATCGGCGATCGCGTTCGCCATGACGGATACCTATTGGGTGATGGTCGCGGCTCGACTTCTCGGCGGAGCGGGCGGCGTCGCAGTATCCGTGCTGCTGCCGAAGCTGGTCGCGGATTGGTTCACCGGACGCGAGATCGCGACTGCCATGTCGATCATCGCTTCGAGCGTCGGGTTCGGTATCGGTCTGACGACGGCCGTGTTGCCGCTGATCGCATCGCAGTCGTCGTGGCGGATCGCCATTCTGGCGGCGGCTAGCCTCAACGTGCTGGCGATCCTGCTGCTGCTGGTGTTCTATCGCGACGGCACGTCGCCGGCCGGCGCGACGTCGGGCGGCGGTGGACTGTTGTGGCGGATCAGTCGGGCGGGGGCGGTGCTGTCGTCGCTCGCCGGCATCGGTCGGGGCCTGTTCAGTGCCGGCTATGCCGTGTTCATGATCTTCCTGCCGCCACTTCTCATTTCGCGGGGCATGGATCCGGTGCAGGCCGGGTTGATGACGAGCATTGCTGCGATCGTCGCGCTGGTGTCCGTGCCGCTCGGTGGCTATCTGACCGACAAGACGGGCAAGCCCAATCATTTCATCATCGGGGGATCGCTCACTACGACAATGACGTGTCTGCTGGTTCCCTACGTAGCGCCGGCGATCCTTTGGGTCGTTCTGTTCGGTGCGCTGCGCGGGGGCTGCACGGGAGGCATCATGTCGATGCCCTCCCGCGTGCTCAGGCCGGAGAGCCGCAACACCGGGTTCGCGGTGGTATCGGCGGCGTATTTCGTATGCATGGCCGCGCTTCCGCCGATTGCCGGGTGGGCGCTCGATGCCACGGGCGACGTTGCAGCACCGCTGTGGTTCGGCGGGCTGCTTTGGTTCATGATCTCGGTGAACCTCGTCGCGTTTCTGTTCCTGCAGCGACGCTGGATCAGATGATCGTGGGCCGGCTGCGAGGTCAGCTTGTCGGTCGCGTTGGGGGATGGCCAAGGGGGCGGCGGCGCTGGGCATAGGCAGAACGCGCGGTCACCGACACCACCTCCCGCTCCGGCCAGCGCAGCGCGGTGAGCTTCCCGCCGAAACAGCAGGCCGTGTCGATGCACAGGGTATTGTTGACCCAGTCGGGCGCTTCGACCGGGGTGTGGCCGTAGACGATGGCGGTTGAGCCCGAGTATCCGGCCGCCCAGTGATAGCGGATGGGCAGGCCGTTGGCGTCGGTGCCGTCGTTGTCGCCGTAGAGGCAGAACTTGCGGACCTCGCCCGACGTCGAGCCGATCATTTCTTCGAGTATACCGGCGTGCGCCACGGCCAGCGCGCCGCCATCGAGCCAGAGATGCAGCGGCAGGGCTTCGAGAAAATCACGCACGCGCGCATGGAACTCAGGCGGCTCGGCCGACATCTGCTCGACTGTGGCGTCGAGGCCGTGGGTGAGGGTGACATTGCGGCCCTGCAGCCAGCGCAGGAATTTCGCATCGTGGTTGCCCGGCACGCACAGCGCCTGGCCCGCTTCGACCATGCTCATTGCAATGCGCAGGGCATCGGGCGAGCGGGGGCCGCGATCAACGAGATCGCCGACGAGGACGAGACGCCTGCCCGATGGATTGACGACGCGCACACGGGTGCCGCCCTCGCTGGAGCCAAGGTCGACGCGATAGTCGAGCCGGTTCATCAGCTCGATCAGCTCGTCAGCACAGCCGTGCAGGTCGCCCACGATGTCGAAGGGGCCCGTGTCCACGCGCCGATCGATGATTTCATTTGAAGTCCAGAACGTCATCTGACGACAAAATCCTCCGGCTTGCGCAGCACCTCGGGATTGGGGCCGGGGACGTCCTTGACGAAATCCTTGAAGGCGTCGAGCCCGCGCGGCATCGGGCCGCCGTAAGCCCAGTCGAGCAGCTCGATGGTGTGGACGACGGGGGTTTTAGTGCCCTGCTCGATCTGTGTGATGCAACCGAGGTTTCCGGTGGCGACGATGTCGGGATTGACCTTGCGGATGTTGGCCACTTTGCGCTCGCGCAACTCGCCGGCGAGCTCGGGCTGGAGGATGTTGTAGACACCGGCCGAGCCACAGCAGATGTGGCCTTCGGGGATGTCGAGCACGGTAAAGCCGGCTGTGTAGAGCAACTCCTTGGGGCCGTCGGTTATCTGCTGGCCATGCTGCATCGAACAGGCGGAATGGTAGGCGACGCGCAGTGATGACCAGCGAGCCGGTGGGCCAAGTGGGAACTGTGTGAGCAATTCGGTCACGTCCTTGGCCAGCGCGGAAATACGCTCTGCCTTCTCCTTGTAGTCGGGCTCGTGGGCCAGCAGGTGGGCGTAGTCCTTCACCATCGTGCCGCAGCCGGACGCATTCACGACGATGGCGTCGATCCTGTCGCCGCGATCGAGCACCTTCGTCCAGGCATCGATGTTGGCCTTAGCCTGGCGGATGGCTTCCTGCTCGCGGCCCATGTGATGCACGAGCGCCCCGCAACAGCCGGCGCCGGCGGCGACCTCGACGTCGATGCCTTTCTCGGCGAGCAGGCGGATGGTGGCATCGTTGATCTCGGGGCGCAGCACCTGCTGGGCGCAGCCAGCGAGCAGAATGACGTGGGCGCGGCGCTCTTTCTTGGTCGCGGCGATGCCGGCACCGCGATAGGTGGCAGACCGCGCCATGGGTGTTTTCGGTGCCAGCTCGACCATCGCTGCGAGCGAGCCGAGCCCCACCCGCCGCATCAATCCAAGGAACGGTCGGCCGAGCGGGGCCAGGGCGAGCGCCCACTTGAAGCGTCCTGGGAAGGGCACGGTGGAGGCCAGGAGGCGCCGAACGAAGCGCTCCTGCGGCTTGCGATGGCCGCTCTTCTCGATGTGAACTCGGGCGTGATCGACGAGGTGCATGTAGTCGACGCCACCGGGGCAGGTCGTCATGCACGAAAGGCAGGAGAGACAGCGATCGACGTGGTGGCGAACCTCGGGCGAAGCCTTGGCACCCGTCTCGAACATCTCCTTCATCAGGTAGATACGGCCGCGCGGGCTGTCCCGCTCGTCGCCGAGAAGCACGTAGGTCGAGCACGTCGCCGTACAAAGCCCGCAATGCACGCAGCGGCGCAGGATGCGATCGACCTCCGCGATCCGCGGGTCGGCGAGCTGCTGGGGCTGGAAGTTGGTTTGCATGTGGGGCTTCGGGGTTGGGGGCTCGGCTCTGGGGCGGACAGGGAAGCGGGCCAGGACAATCTCTCGTCACCAGAACGAAAACCCCAGGACCCGATCCTTCACATCGTGGCGTACATGCGGCCCGGGTTCAGAATTCCGGCCGGATCGAAAGTCTGTTTCAGCCGCCGTGACAACCGCTCGACGCCGGGATCGAGAGGGTGGAACACGTCGACGGAACGGCGCACAGCGGCTTCGGCCCTGACCAGCGTTGCGTGCCCGCCGTGCAGGGCGATCACGCGGCGAATGTCGGTTGCGCCCGCGTCGGCTGATGCGGGCACCTCGATCCAGACGAGACCTCCGGACCAGTCGTAGACCGCCTCGACCTGCATATAGCGGGCAATTGAGGCGACAACGGTAGGCCCCAGCCGCGGCGCCGTCGAGATGCGCCACAACGGGTGTGTGCTGCCGTGCATGGGAGTGAGCATACGGCATTCCTTCCAGAACTCGATCGAGCCCGCCGCGCCGACGACATGCAAATCGCCGTAGGCCTTGAACAGCTGGCGCAGCTTCTCGGTGCGGTAGGCGATCGATTTCTCGGGCGCCTCGAGCCGCATGACCGTCGCGGCCTTGCCGCCGCCGCGGATCTGGCTTTGCCACAGGCGGCTGGCCGGACCCTGCTGGATGTGCATCGCGCCGGTTATCTCGTAGGGCGTGGTCATCGCCTTGCACAGCACCTCGACGGCGATCTCGTCGGGTAGGCCGAATAGAACGAGAGTGGCCGTCGATTCCGGCTTGGTGACCACCTTGAACGTCACCTCGGTCATCAGGGCGAGGGTGCCCCAACTGCCGGCAAGACCGCGACCAACGTCGTAGCCGGTCACGTTCTTCATGACGCGGCCACCGGCGCGCACCTGCTCGCCGTGCCCGGTCACCATCCGCACGCCCAGCAGGTGATCGCGCGCAGCGCCCGAGTGGATACGGCGTGCGCCCGACCAGTTCGTCGCGAAGGCGCCGCCGATCGTGCCCTGGCCCGCGTCGCGGCCCAGCAGTGGTCCGAGGTCGAGCGGCTCGAACGGCAGCATCTGGCCGAATTTGGCGAGTTGGCCCTCGACGTCGGCGATCGTGCAGCCGGCGCGGGCGCTCATGACGAGCTCGTTGGGCTCGTATAGCGTCGTTCCGACCATGCCGCGCATCGTGACCTCGGCGGCGGCCTGCACCGGACGGCCAACGGCGCGCTTGCTGCCGCCGCCGAAGATCTCGAGCGGCAGACGGCGCGCACTCGCGTCGGCGATGATGTTGGCCAACTCCCAGTCGGCGGCAGGTCGCAAGGGGGTGCTCATGGCTGCCTCAAGCCGCCTCGGAGATCACTGGCGGCCTGCCGTCGAGCGGGAACACCTTGGCCGTATTCAGAAGCCATTGCGGATCGAACACCGTCTTGATGCTCATCTGCAGGGCGAGATCCTTGTCGGAGAACTGGACGCGCATCAGATCGCGCTTCTCGATGCCGACGCCGTGCTCGCCGGTCAGGCAGCCGCCGACCTCGACGCACAGCTTCAGTATCTCGGCGCCGGCGAGCTCGGCACGCGAACTCTGCTCGGGATCGTTGGCGTCGTAGAGGATCAGCGGATGAAGGTTGCCGTCGCCAGCGTGAAATATGTTGGCGACGCGCAGGGCGTGGTGGGCGCAGATCTCGGTGATGCGGGCCAGTACCTCCGGCAGGCGGCCGAGCGGTATCGTGCCATCCATGCAGTAGTATTCCGAGATGCGGCCGATGGCGCCGAACGCGGACTTGCGGCCGCGCCAGATCCTGGCGCTTTCCGCCGCGCTTTGACTAACCTTCATGCTCTGCGGCTTGAACGGCGCGACGATCGCCACGATGCGCTCGATGAGGTCGGCGATCTCGGTTTCTGAGCCTTCCACCTCCACGATCAGCAGCGCCTCGACGTCCATCGGGTAGCCGGCCTTGGAGAACTCCTCGCAGATGTGGATCGCAGGCTTGTCCATGTACTCGATGGCGACGGGAATGATGCCCGAGCTCATGATCGCGGCGACCGCGCTGCCGGCGGCCTCGGCGGAGGCGAAGCCCATCAACAATGGCCGGGCGCCCTCGGCCGCCCGCAGGATGCGCACGGTGGCCTCGGTGACGATGCCGAACTGGCCTTCCGAGCCCACGACCAGTGCCAGCAGGTCGTAGCCCGGCGCGTCGAGGTGCTGGCCGCCGAGATCGACGATCTCGCCATCCATCATCACCATGCGAAGGCCCAGGATGTTGTTGGTCGTGACACCGTACTTGAGGCAATGGGCGCCGCCGGAGTTCATGGCGATGTTGCCGGCCAGCGTGCAGGCGAGCTGGCTCGAGGGATCGGGCGCGTAGAAAAAGCCGCGCTCGGAGACAGCGGCGCTGATGGCGAGGTTCGTGATGCCGGCCTCGACGCGGGCGGCGCGGTTCTCGTAGTCGATCTCGAGCACGCGGTTGAGCTTCGTGATGCAGACGACGACGGTGTCCTCGCCAGGTAACGCGCCGCCAGCCAGCGACGTGCCAGCGCCGCGGGGCACCACCTTGATGGAATTTCGGCTGCAGTAGCGCAGCACCGAGGCGACCTCCTCCGTCGTGCGGGGCAGCACGACGGCGAGAGGCATCCGGCGATAGGCCGTCAGAGCGTCGGTCTCGTAGGCGCGGCGGCCATCCTCGTCGCCGATGACGCGGTCGGCGCCTACGGCTGCGGCCAGCCCGGCCAGGATCTCTGCCCGGCGGGCCAGGGTACCTTGATCGGGTTCGGGCAAGGCGATGTGAGCCATGCGATGGCCTTTCGGACGCGAGAGTGCGGGAGGCCTGCGCGATCGGCAAGCGTGCCATTGGGATGATGGTGCGTTCTGACCTCCCGCGCGGCTGTCGGCTGCTCGATCGCATTTGCTCCGCGCGCAGGTGAAAAATCAACCCCGACTGTGGATGGGAAGAACTGGGAGCAGCGCCTCGCGGGGAGGCGCTGATCGAGCGATCCTCAACATGTTTCTCAAGATGCCTGCTTCAAGGCCTTGACCCGGCATCGCGTCTTGGCGACGGGCATCCGCGAGAGCTGGGCCATCTGCGGTGCGCGACGGTGGAGAGCGTTCTGCTGGCCCTGGTTCGGCAAGGGGGCTGAGCGCGGCACGAGCGTCAGGGAGGTTGGCAGGGCAGGCGCCGGGGTGTGGGCTGCGGCCAGGCTTTCGCTGTGCTGCTTGTCATCGGTCGAAGGCCGAGGCGGTGCCGACACGGCGCGGGCTGCCTGTACCACGCGGCGCTGTGCTTCCGTCGACAAACTTTGTGGCATGTCATTGCCTGCGTCGACCTTGCTTGCGGTTGAGAGGGGCGCTCGCGTCGTCGCCAGCCTGTCCTGCAGCGTTCTGGCCAGCCACCACAGCGAGACGAGCGCAAGTGCGATCCAGAGCAGGTAGCCCATGATATAATCGCCGATGCCAAGCTGGTAGACCGGCAGCGGGGACGGCAGGAGGCCTTGGCCCTGCCAGCCGGAAATCTGATCACCGCTGACATTGTAGTAGAGCGACTTGTCCTTCACGCCGATCACATAGCCGTCGTCAGAGAAGCTGTAGGGCAGCCCGAGCCAGTGGAACGTCAGCTTGTGGCCGAGGTAGAGGGCCTCGCCGGACTTGCCCTGGAGGGGGATGTCCTGCAACTGGCGCAGTACCTCCTCCGATCCGATCGTGATCGAGCGTGCCTGGGCCGTCGTCGGCGCTGAAAGGACTGCTGCTGCCAATGTCAGGGATGCGAGGGCCAGGGTTGCGAAGGCCATGTTTGCAAGGCTATGGCAGGCAAACGCGCGCAAACGTGCAAAGATCATCGTGAAACTCCCCTATCCTCGACCTTTTTCGTTGGCGATGGCCAACGATGGCCGCTGTTGGCCCAGGATAGGGAAACGCAGGACCGCGGCAGTTCCCGAGGGTACACGGGCGCGCGGTCAGCGCAGGAAGGGGGCAGACGAAGCGTTCCGGGATGCAGGTCTGCCCCTGCAGCGTGCCTCAGGGCTTGAGCGCCTTGTTGACCTTGTCGAGCAGGTCGCGCGGGGAGGCGTACATTTTCTTGACCAGAGCGCTGACAGTAGCGGCGTCCTTCGGATTGATCGTCAGCTTCATCTTGGTGGCGTCGGCAAGGAAGTCGGGGTCCTTCAGCGTCGACATGAAGGCCTTGCGCAGCACGGCCATTCGGTCCGCACTCACGCCTGGGGGGGCAATGAAGGGACGGTGGAACTCCTGCTGCGCAAGGATCACCTCGGCAATTTTTCGGTTGTCGCCGGTGACGTACTTCCAGATGTGCGGCACGCCGAGCTTGGTCAACTCGGGAAAGGGTTCGAGGGCCGCCTGGACGATCATGTGGGATTCGGGGGTGTTGAACCAGCTCGGCTTTTGGGCTCTGAACGAGCTGGAATCAAAGCCGCAGATGCCGTCCAGCTCCGCCCGCTCCATGGCGAGAACCGTGTCGTGCGAGCCCTTGTAGCCATTGACGACCTTGATCTTCACGCCGGCCAGATTTGCGAACATCTGTGCGTAGTCGGTGGTCGAGCTGCCCGGACCACTGCCGCCGAATGCCCCCACGTTTTTGTAGAGATCATCGAACTTCTTGATCTTCGATGTCCTGTGGGTGACGCACAGCCGCGAACCGCTGTCGGCGCTGCCGAGGAACTCGAACTTGGTGGGATCGAAGCGGAACTTGCCGGGGTTCAAGAGCGGCTCGACAATGATGCCGGGGAATATCATGGCAAATGTCGTGCCGTCCTTCGGCGCGAGCGTGTAGGTGAACTCGGCTGCCTTGCCGCTGCCGGCTCCGGGCATGTTCTGGACCAGCATCACCGGGTTGCCGGGGATGTGCTTGGGCATGTGCCGTGCCAGAACTCGGCTGTAGAGATCATAGCCGCCGCCGGCACTCGAGCCGACAACGAGGTTGATCGTCTTGCCTTCGTAGAAGTTCTGCGCGGCAGCCGGGGCTACGGCGATCGTGGCTGCGGCCAGAAGTGCCGAAGCGGTGAGATTTATGCGCATGTTTCCTCCGTGCGCTCGAACTGCCGGCATTCGATGCCGTGTCTGCGGGTTGAATTTGCGACATCCTGTCCGTTTGCACAACAGGTGGTGTTACGGGGAGCGGGGCGGGGCTGTTCGCGAGGCCGGAAAGGACGAGGTGAGCGCTGGATGTGGCTGGCTCAAGCGGGCTATAAGCGCGGTCATGAGCGAAACAGATCCGACACCGATTCCGGCGCCGCGCGAGGGCGTTACCCGCAACACCAATGGCAACTTCGTGCCGGACGGCGAACCCGTGCCGATCGTGAAGGGCAGCCACGTCTATCTGATCGACGGGTCGGGCTACATCTTCCGCGCGTTCCATGCGCTGCCGCCGCTGACCCGGCCGTCGGACGGGCTGCCTGTTGGCGCTGTGCACGGCTTTTGCGGCATGTTGTGGAAGCTGATCCGCGAGACGAAGTCCGAGGCGCCGACCCACATAGCGGTGATTTTCGATGCGAAAGAGAAGACGTTTCGCAACGACATCTACCCCGCCTACAAGGCGCATCGTCCGCCGGCGCCGGAGGAGCTCGTTCCGCAATTCCCGCTGATCCGCGACGCGGTAAAGGCGTTCAACGTCGCATGCATCGAGCAGGACGGCTACGAGGCCGACGATCTCATTGCGACCTATGCGCGGGAGGTGATCGACAGTGGCGGCGACGTGACTATCGTTTCGTCCGACAAGGACTTGATGCAACTCGTGCATCCCGGCGTCGGGCTGCTCGACACCATGAAGAACTGGCGCAAGATCGGCCGCGACGAGGTGATCGAGAAGTTCGGCGTGCCGCCGGAAAAAGTCGTCGACGTGCAGTCGCTCGCCGGCGATTCGGTGGACAACGTGCCGGGCGTTCCCGGCATCGGCATCAAGACGGCGGCAGAGCTCATCAATCAGTATGGCGATCTCGATACGCTGCTCGAGCGGGCCGGCGAGATCAAGCAGCCCAAGCGGCGGGAGAAGCTGATCGAGTTCGCCGACAAGGCGCGGATCAGCCGCGACCTGGTGCGGCTGAAGCAGGATGTGCCCGTCGAGCATTCCGTCGAGCGGCTGGGTTTGCAGGATACCGACGCCCAGCGGCTGCTAGCCTTTCTGCAGGAGATGGAGTTCAACACGCTGACGCGGCGGATCGCGGAAGGGCTCGGCGCTACGCCGCCGGCGCCGTTGGTACGCAGCGTTGGTGGATCGGTGAAGGCCGACGGTGGGGGCGGACCCGCAGCGTCTACCGCCGGTGGCCCCGTGATCGGGGCCGAGCAAGAGGGTGGTGTCGCCACCCCTTCGGCTGCCGTTCATGCTCTGTCGCGGCTGGCGCGCGAGACGCCGTTCGATCGGACGAGATACGAGACGGTGACGACGCCTGAGCGGCTGGCGGAATGGCTCGATCGCTGTCGGGCGAGCGGTCGCTTCGCTTTCGACACCGAGACGACGAGCCTCGATGCGATGATTGCGGACATCGTCGGGTTTTCGCTCGCCGTCGCGCCGGGCGTCGCCTGCTATGTTCCGCTCGGTCACAAAGAGGCAGGCGGCGATCTGTTCGGTGGCGGCGGTCTGAAGCCGGGGCAGCTTCCCGGTATGGTGACACTCGATGCGCTGAAGGTGGTGCTCGAGGATGCGGCGCTTTTGAAGATCGGGCAGAACCTGAAATACGACGCGCTCGTGCTGTCACGCCATGGCATCGACATCGCGCCGGTCGACGACACGATGCTGCTGTCCTATGCGCTCGACGGGGGGCGCGGTGGCCACGGCATGGACGACCTCGCCCAGCGGCATCTCAAGCACACCTGCATCTCGTTCGATCAGGTGATCGCGCACGCGCCGGGCGCGAAGAAATCCGAGAAGTCGTTCGCCGACGTGCCGATCGACAAGGCCAGCGAATACGCCGCCGAGGACGCCGACGTGACGCTGCGACTGTGGCTCGCGCTGAAACCGCGTATCGTGGCCGAGCGCATGACGACAGTGTACGAGACGCTCGAGCGGCCACTGCTGCCGGTGATCGTCGACATGGAGGCGGCCGGCATCAAGGTCGACCGTTCCATTCTCGGCAAGCTGTCCAGCCAGTTCGCGCAGGGCATCGCGCGGCTGGAGGAGGAGGTGCAGGCGCTGGCGAGCGAGGCGACGGGCGGGCAGCGCTTCAATCTCGGCAGCCCCAAGCAGCTTGGCGAACTCCTTTTCGACAAGCTGAAGCTGCCCGGCGGCAAGCGCACCAAGACCGGCCAGTGGGAGACGCGCGCCAACCTGCTCGACGAGCTGGCCGGCAACGAGGAGCTGCCGGAGGATGCGCGCCGGCTCATCAACACGATGATGGAATGGCGCCAGCTCTCCAAGCTGCGCTCCACCTATACCGACGCGCTGCCCGAGCACATTCATCCCCAGACCGGGCGCATTCACACGAGCTACGCGCTGGCGGCGACGACGACGGGGCGGCTCGCCTCGACCGATCCGAACCTGCAGAACATACCGGTGCGAACGAAGGAGGGGCGGCAGATCCGCACCGCCTTCATCGCGGAAAAGGGAAACAAGCTCGTCTCGGCCGACTACAGCCAGATCGAGCTCCGCGTGCTCGCCCATATCGCGGAGATCCCGCAGCTGAGGAAGGCGTTCGAGGACGGCCTCGACATTCACGCCATGACGGCTTCAGAGATGTTCGGGGTGCCGGTGAAGGACATGCCGGCGGAGACGCGGCGCCGCGCCAAGGCGATCAATTTCGGCATCATCTACGGCATCTCCGCGTTCGGCCTCGCCAATCAACTCGGCATCAGCCGGGAGGAGGCCGGCGCCTACATCAAGATGTACTTCGAGCGGTTTCCCGGCATTCGCGACTACATGGAGCGCACGAAGAAATTCGCGCACGACCACGGCTATGTGGAGACGATTTTCGGCCGTCGCATTCATTATCCCGAGATCAACACCAAGAACCCGTCCATGCGCGGCTTTCTCGAGCGTGCCGCGATCAACGCGCCGATCCAGGGCTCTGCCGCCGATATCATCCGACGCGCGATGGTGCGGATGCCGAAAGCACTAGAGGACGCGGGCCTCGACAGTGCGCGGATGCTGCTGCAGGTGCATGACGAACTGGTCTTCGAGGCGAAGGAAGCAGAGATCGACACGACGATCAGGATCGCGCGCAGCGTCATGGAGATGGCCACGCTGCCCGCCGTGCAGATGCGTGTGCCGATCCAGGTCGACGCCAAGGCGGCGGCGAACTGGGACGAGGCGCACTGAGGCCGCATCGCTGCCTCAGTCGAATGTTGCCTTAGTCGAACACGGTCTCGGTGTAGTGAGAGGGGTCGACTACGGCCTCGATGATCGTCGGTCCCGGCGCTGCCAGCGCCTTGCGCAGCTCGCGCTCGAGGCTTTCTGCATCGCGCACGCCGACGGCTGGCACGCCGAAGTAGTGAGCGGGCGGCGGCAGGTCCGTGGGAGCAAGCGTCGTGGTGCCGTAGTAGGGATACTCACGCCGTTCCTGCTTTACCTTGATGAGCGACAGCCAGCGGTCGTCGAGGACGACGATCGGTAGCGACAGGCCGAGACGGCGAGCCACCGCGACCTCGCCGCAGGTCATCTGGAAGCAGCCGTCGCCCAGCATACAGACGACGGGAAGATCGGGTCGTGCGATCTTGGCAGCGAGCGCTGCGGGCAAGCCGATGCCCATCGACGACCAGCCGTTGGTTATCAGGAACGTGCGCGGGGCATGTGTCGCCCACTGGCTGGCGATCTGGTGGGTATGCGCGCCGACGTCGAAGGCCAGGACCCCCTCGCGCGGCAGCACGCGGCGAACGACGTCGATCGCCTGATGCGGGGCAAACCGCGGCACGGCCGGCCGCAGCGAGGCTTGGAAGGCCGTTCGATGCGTCGTGATCTCGTCGAGGTTCCAGGTGTTCGCGATGGCTGGCAGTGCCGCGAGGCGGGCCATCGAAGAATCGAGATCGCCGGTCACCGTGTGCGCGAGGGTTACGCTGGCGTCGACATCGGGCACCTCGATGCTGACGTCGAGCACGGGCACCTTGCCGGCCCAGGCCTCGTACTCCACCTCGATCGTATCGTAGCCGAGGCCGACGATCAGATCGGCGCTCGCGATGAGCTTGCGCTGGACTTTGCGTTTAGAGCGCTCGATGCAGCCGAGAGAGAGGGGATGGTCCTCGTCGATCAGGCCCTTGGCCATCGTCGTCGAAAAGAACGGCAGGCCGTGCCGTTCGATCACGGCGCGCAGCAAGCCCGGATCGCGCATTCGCATGGCGCTCGTGCCGATGACGGCGACGGGGCGCTTTGCCGACTTCATCACCTCGGCGGCCTTGGCGATGGCGGCATCCGGCGCGTTCGGTAGAGCGGCGGGGGGCTGTATCGCTGGGACACTTTCGGTTGCCGGGGCGATGGAGACATCCTCGGGCAGGTCGAGGTGGACGGGGCCTTGCGGCTCGGTCATGGCGATGCGGATCGCCTCGGCCAGTTGGGCGGCGATCTTGCCCTTCTCCAGTCGCATCGTTGCCTTCGTGATGGGCTTCATCAGCGTGTGGTGGTCGATCCACATCTGGATGCGGCGGCCGAGCTGGGCCTCGTTCAGCGTGCAGGTGATCGCGATCATCGGCGAGCGGTCGAGCCAGGCGTTGCCGATGCCGGTGGCGAGGTTCGTCGCGCCGGGGCCCAGCGTGGCGATGCACAGGCCGGGCTTGCCGGTCATCCGCGCGGTCACGTCGGCGGCGAAGCCGGCGGAGCCTTCATGAGCGGTGAGAACGAACTCGATGCCGGCTCCCTTCTCACAGCTTCGGCGCATGGCCTCCATCAGAGGGAGCACGTTGCCGCTCGGCACGCCGAAGCCGTGGCGGATGCCGGCGGCCTCGAGCGTTGCGACGATCAGGTCGGCGTTGTTCATATCTCGGTATGTCCTTGGGGGCGGGGGCCTGGGGCCTATGCAGCGCGTGGCCTCGGGTTGCAATTGGCAATTCCTGGCGCAAATGTCCAGGCGGCTGCTGCCCCTGAGCAGGTCGGGGTGTGACGGCGGGCATCGAGTGATGCGAGAAACGCCCGTCAGAGCCGGCTTCGGCGCGAGTGGAGATCGAGGATGCAAGATGCGTGAAGGAGAGGGCAGAGCCTCTGTTCGGGCACCGGTCTACGGCAGCCGCTTCATGGCGGTGACCGGCCACAACGCGGGGACACTGGCGGCAATCGACATGCACAAGCGCGGCGGTAACATCGTCGATGCGGCGATTGCGGCATCGGCTGCGCTGACGGTCGTGCTCGGCCAGGCCACCACGATCGGCGGGGACTGCTTCGTGCTCTTTCACGAGGCGGCGACGGGCAAGCTGCACGCGCTCAATGCATCGGGCGTCGCGCCGGCAGCGGCCACGCCGGACGCTTTCAGCGACGGCATGAAGGTGCACGGTCCGCGCGCGGCTGTGGTGCCGGGGCTCGTGCGGGCCTGGGAGGCGTTGCAGGCGCGATTTGGTGGGTTTGGTTGGGCCGGCCTGTTCGGCCACGCGATCGATGCTGCCGATGGGCATCCGGTGTCGTACATCCTCGCATCCGTTCTGCCCGGCGACGTGCCGGCACTGGCCGGGGATCGTGGGTGTGCGGGTGTTTTTCTGGCCGGGGGAAAGCCGGTGCGGCACGGCGAGACGCTGCGGCAGCCGGCGCTGGCTGCAACCCTGCGGCGTATCGCTGCGCAGGGCGCCGCCGAATTCTACCAGGGGGAGACGGCGCGGCATCTGGCGAAGGCCCATTCCGATGCCGGCGGGTTGATGACCGAGGCCGATTTTGGCGGCTACGCGCCGAAGTGGGTCGAGGCGATCACTACCGAGTACCGGGGGCATCGGGTGTCGGTCATGCCGCCGAACTCGGCGGGCGGTCTCCTGTTGATGCAACTCGATGGTCTATCCGCGCTGTCAGGCGAGGAGCTGGGGGCCGATCCGGTGCGCCGCATGGCGTGGCAGATGAGCGCGATGAAGGCGGCGTTCGAGCACGGCGTGCCGCTGGTGTGCGATCCAGCGCTGATGCCCGGTGCCGGCGAGCAGATGCTCGCGCCGCAGATGAAGGCGCGGATGCGGGAAGCCGTGCGCTCGATGGCCGCGAAGGGCAGCGTCACAGGCGGTGGCGGCACGGCGTGCGTGCTCATCGCCGACGGGGCCGGCAACATGATCTGCATCGTGCAGAGCATCTATAACGTGTTCGGCTCGATGTTCATGGACCCGGCAACGGGCATCCTGTTCAACAACCGGATGCAGGACTTCGACCATCGGCCGGGCAATCCGGGCAGCGTCGGGCCGGGGCGCCGGCCATTCCATACGCTGTGCCCGATCATGGTGCACGATGCGGCGGGGCGTCCGCGGTTCACGCTCGCATCGCCGGGCGGCATCAGCCAGACGCTGACCGGGGCGCAGATGCTGTTCGAGCTGTTGGATCGTGGCTCGGATGTGGCCGCAGCCGTCGAGGCGCCGCGCTGGTGCAACCGAAAGGGTGGGGACTTTCTCGTCGAGCCGTTCTTTCCCGAGACCATGCCGGCAGCGCTCGCGAGCTACGGTCACGCAGCGCGGCGGGGCGGCGATCCGTACTTCTTCGGCTCGGCGAAGTGCATCGAGTGGCTGGCGAGCGGCAATCTCGCCGGCGCGGGCGACCACCGGCGCGAGGCCTTCGTGGCGGGCATTTGAAATGCTGCGTCGCGTCGTATTTTCATTCACCCAGCAGTAAAACTGAAAGGAGCCTCTCGATGTCACACAAGCTCGAGGTCGTGCAGCCCAAGCCGGAGGAAGCGCACCGGATGCCTTATGCGCCGGCGGTCAAGATCGTGGGTGCGTGTAACCTGATGTACGTGTCGGGGGCGACGCCGTCGCCGCTCTATCACGACCATCCCCACGTCGACAGCCAGCACGACCATCCCTGCTCGATCGAGGAGCAGACGCATCGCGCCATGCAGAGCCTGAAGATGTGCCTCGACAAGGAGGGGGCGACCTGGAAGGACGTGGTCAAGATCAACAAATATCTGACCGACATGCGCGACTTCGACGGTCTGCACCGGGTCCTCAACCAGTATTTCGGCGATTGGCATCCGGCCTCGACGACGCTGTGCGTCAATCAGCTCTCATCGCCCGGCGCGCGGGTGGAGATCGACCTCGTGGTGGCGCTGCCGGCGAGTTGAGCTTTGGTCCGAGGTTGCGCGGGCCCCGCGACCGCCTTGTGCGGTGCCGGGTCGGTCGGCTATAAGGCGGCTTCGGCCTTGGCCGGATGAGCGGGCGTAGCATAGTGGTAATGCGGCAGCTTCCCAAGCTGTTGAGGAGGGTTCGATTCCCTTCGCCCGCTCCAGCCTCACTCGATCTCCGATGCCTGCGACCTCCTGAGCCGCCGAAGGCTCGGGGAGACTGGGCAAGGCTTTGCGCGAGATCAAGACGGCGCGGGCATGGCCGCCGCATTGAGTGAGCCCAGCGAAATCGAAATTCGAGGCGCGTCATGGGCGATCATTTCTGGCCGTCGATCTATCCGTGCATCGCAGTCGGCCTGCTCTACGGGTTTGCGGTCGGCGGATCGATGAATGCGCTCATCGGCGCGGTCGGCGCGCTTATCGTCGCTTTCGTGGCTTTCTACTTCTTCACGGCGTTCTTCAGCCAGGATGGGATCGGGCCGCTCGCCATTCTGCTCGGGTTGTCGCTGGCTGGCGCATTCGTCCTGACGAAGCTGGCGAGCCTCGTTCGCGACGCGCGGAAATCGCCGTCGGGATGACGCTGCTATCCCAGTAGCGCCAACGCGATGCCGACGAGGGCGACCGCGGTGAGCCACAGCGCCCAGCGGCCGGAGCGGCCTTGGGCTGCTTCTTCCGCGGCCAGGCGACGAATGCTCTCGTCGTCGAGGCGCAGGCCGTTCTGCGCCATGCCGGCGAACGCCTGTGCGGCATTCTCGGCCTGCTCCAGCACGCGGGGAAGGTGTACGAGAACCTTGCCCATCAGCTCGGCATTCTCGCCCGCGTCACGCAGGCGGCCGGGCAGGCCGTAGTTGTCCTCGATCCAGGTGCGCGCGATGGGCTCGGCGGCGGTCCACAGATTGAGCTTCGGGTCGAGACTGCGCGCGACGCCTTCCACGATCACCATGCTCTTTTGCAGCAGGATAAGCTCCGGCCGCGTCTGCATGTCGAAGACTTCCGTGTAGGCAAAGAGCTGGCCGAGCAGATCGGCCATCGAGATCTCGTCGGCGGTGCGGCCGTGGATCGGCTCGCCGATGGCGCGCATGGCCTGGGCGAAGACCTCCACGGAGTGATGCGGGGGCACGTAGCCCGCCTCCAGATGCATGGCGGCCGCGCGTCGATAGTCGCGTGTGATGAGGCCGAACAGGATCTCGGCGAGGAAGCGGCGCTCCTTCATGCCGAGCCGGCCCATGATGCCGAAATCGACGGCGACGACGGTGCCGGCCTTGTCGATCAGCAGGTTGCCGTGGTGCATATCGCCGTGGAAGAAGCCGTCGCGCATGGCGTGGCGCAGGAAGGCGCGCAGGACGACGAGGCCGAGCTGCTCGAGGTCATGCCCTGCAGCAAGGAGCCGCTTGCGGTCGGAGATCGGGATGCCGTCGATCCATTCGAGTGTCAGCACGCGCCGCGAGGTATGCCGCCAGTCGACCTCGGGCACCCGGAAAAGAAGCTGATCGGCCTTCTCGTCCTGCTTGATGTTGTCGGCCATCTCGGAGATGGCGGCAGCCTCCAGCCGCAGGTCCATCTCGAGCTCGGTCGTTCGGCGCAGGTTGTCGACGACGGCGACGGGGCGGAGGCGGCGCGAAGGCGGGTGGAAGCGCTCGACTGCGCGCGCTACGAGATAGTAGCTGTCGAGATCGCGCTTGAAGCGGCGTTCGACGCCCGGGCGCAGGATCTTGACCGCCACGTCGCGGAGGCTGCCGTCCTTATCGCGGACGGTGGCTTTGTGCACCTGGGCGATCGAGGCGGCGGCGATCGGCGGGCCGAACGAGACGAAATGGTCCTCGAGTTTGCCGCCGAGGCTTTCCTCTACGGCCTTGCGGGCCTCAGCCATCGAAAACGGCGGCAGCTTGTCCTGCAGGCGGGAGAGGTCGGCCGCGACCTCCGGGCCGATCACGTCGGCGCGGGTGGCCAGAAACTGACCGAGCTTGATGTAGCTCGGTCCCAGCGCGGCGAAGGCGCTGGAGATGCGCTCGTCCTGGCGCTCGCCGGCACGGAACGGCGCGGAAATGGCGGAAATCGGCCAGGTCGCGAGAGAGGCGAGCCGCAGGACGAGCGGCACCTTCATGCCCTTCGGCACCAGGCGGACGCCGTAGCGCGAGAAGACGAGCCCGGCACGGGCAAGTCGCAGGAGATTGCCGAGAGTTGTGGACATCTTGGGGACCGGACGGGGGCTCGTGGGACCGGCTGCGGTCGCTGTTCGCACGATGGGCGCGTCAAGTCACAATGCCCGAGGCGGCGGTGGGGTCAAGGCGGGCGGGTTGAACTGCCGCGGGAAAGAGATAGGCTTTGCGCAGTAACCTTGAATTGCAGGCGGCTGGAGGCCAGACATGCGGCTAGATATGGCGAAGAATGCTCTAATATTCGGTGCCGGCTCCGGCATCAGCGCGGCGTTCGCCCGGGCGCTCGCCAAAGACGGCTATTCGGTCGGGCTGGTGGCTCGGAACGTCGCCAAGCTGGCGGCCCTGGCGTCGCAGACGGGCGCCAGCGTGATCGAGGCCGACGCCACGAAGGCAGGTGAGGTGGCGGCGGCGTTCGACGAGGCCGAGGCCCGCCTGGGGCCGCTCGACGTGGTGCTCTATAATCCTTCCTATCGAGTACGCGGTGCGTTCGTCGATCTCGATCCCACAGAGGTGGCCAGAACGATCGAGGTGACCGCGTTCGGGGCGTTTCTGGTCGCCCAGCAGGCCGCCCGGCGGATGCTGCCACGGGGAGCCGGCACGATCATGCTGACCGGGGCCTCGGCCGGGGTCAAAGGCTATGCGCAATCGGCTCCGTTCGCGATGGGGAAATTCGCGTTGCGCGGCCTTGCTCAATCGATGGCGCGGGAGCTGCATCCCAAGGGAATTCACATCGCGCATTTCGTGATCGACGGTGGCGTAAGGAACGAGGAGCGCGGGCGGGTGGAAGATGCTGGCTCGCCCGACAGCCTGCTGTCGCCCGAAGCGATCGCCGAAACCTACATGCACGCGCTGAAGCAGCCGCGTTCGGCGTGGTCCTGGGAGATCGAGGTGCGGCCCTGGGTCGAGAAATTCTGACCAGCGCGATGGCGCCTGGATGAAGAAAAGCCCGCGGCCGGGGGGGGGGGAGGCCGCGGGCTTGCGACCGAGGTGCGTTTTGGGGGTAGGGGGACAGCACCACGATCGGATGCCCCCATTAAGCGCAAAAGGGCGCGCATTTGCAAGCGATACGAGGATACAGAATTTCCATAACGTTAATTGTTTGGGGCGTGTTTTATCGGATCCGCGGCGCGCGATGGACGCCTTCTTGCTCGCATCGGCCAATTAAGGGATTCGGTTTTCTCTTTTCAGCTTAGATCCGGCAGGCCGATGCGATCGTCACACCCTGAGCCCGTCCAGATAAGGCATCGGACGAGGATTTGGGGTAACGACAATCCCCCCACACGGCTTTAGCGAGCTAGTGGCCCGTCGCGCCTAAATCGTAACATAGCCGCAACCACCGTCCGATTTAGGCGCGACATGAGGGCCACTAGAATCAATAATGGCTGAGTGAGGCGTTCATCGCGCCTTAGTTGACACCCACCTCGCCGCACCCTCGGTCAACTAAGGCTCGACGCCTCACTAGTGTTCCTGTTCTGACATTTGCCTTCCGTTGCGGCGAGGCTCGTTGCAAATGTCAGCATCCTAAGGAACACTAACAAGTCTATGATTCTATTTCAGCTTCTTCAGCTGACGTTTGGTTGATAGCCCAGCCGCAAGCGGGTACCAAACGTCAGATGCGCTACACTAGGTGAGTTTGCAGGCCGTGCAGGTGAAAGGGGCTGCATGGCACATGGCACAGTGGTAGCAATGAGCGATGTCCTGGACGCGACCATTGACCTTCGCAAACCTGCGTGCGGCGATCCTCGTTCCGGTCGCGCTCGTCGCCGCCTGTCTCCTGCTTCGGGTGGTCGATCCCTTGCCGTTGTCGGCGCTTCGTCTAGCCATCTTCGACGGCTGGCAGACCGCGGCGCCACGTCAAGCGGACCCGAGCTTTCCCGTCAAGGTCATCGCGATCGACGAGGCTTCGCTTCAGCGGTTTGGTCAGTGGCCGTGGGAGCGCCGCGTCGTCTCCGATCTCGTCAACAGGCTCCATGAGTCCGGCGCCAAGTCCATCGCTATCGACCTCGTGTTCGCTGAGGGGGACCGTGCCCTCGGACCGAATGTGGATCAGCCGCACACGAGGGGAGATGCACTGCTTGCGGCTGCGATCGGCAACTCGCGGGCCGTGCTCGCTGTCGTTGGAGACCAGCGCGGTAGGCGATCGGTGCCGGCTGCGAAAGTAGCGCTCGCTGCTACAGGCACGCCTGCGATCTCCTCCCTCCGTTCTTTTCCGGCAGCGGTGCTGCCCATTCCGCTGCTTGCAGGCAAGGCGGCGGCATTGGGCGCGGTGAACTGGTTCCCCGAGCGCGACCAGATCGTCCGCCGGGTGCCGACCCTCGTCGGCATAGGGGGCCAAATCTATCCGTCCTTGGCGCTCGAGGCGCTGCGCATGGGGCTCGGCGAAACGACAATTCTGGTGCGGTCGTCTCAGTCGCGGTCGGTGGCGGTGCCGGCACGTGCCATCGAAGCCGTGCGGGTCGGCAGTCATAACCCTGCTTCCGTAACTCCGATCCGGTGGTGATGGCGTAAGGGTCTGGGTTGGTTTGCGAATCAGCTATTTCTCTTGTCGAGGGCGGCTCACTCGGCAGGTGATGGGATGCGAAGCTTCGAGATCGTGCAGTCGGACACCGACACG
>CAMAYR010000068.1 GCA_945862355.1 Devosia equisanguinis
CGGACGAAGCCTGAAACACAACCGGACGACGCCACCGAAAAATGATCGCAGAACGTATGAAGGCCCCCGCGCGCGGGGGCCTTCATACGTTCAAGACTGATGGATTATTGCTCCGGCTCGCCGATGGAAAATTACTCCGGCGTTGACAAGTATGGCTAGTAGGACTAAAATAGTCACAATGAGGTTGGACGTCAATTGCAAGGCTGCAACTATTGATTCGACGAGGTGATCGAATGAGACGGCGGGAGCTCATCGCGGCCGGCGGCGCAACGCTCATCCGGTGGAAGTCGCCGGCCTTCGCGCAGCAGCCCGGTCGCACGTATCGGATGGGTATTCTTGGCGTTCTCAAGTTGCCAGCCTCTATCCTGCTCAGAGCCGACAGGGTCATCGAATAGTTGTCGCCGGATCGATTGCTGCACCCGTCGGCGCCGTCGTCTGGATGTTCCGCCGGCAAGGCACGACAACCATCGACGCCGCTGCCCGCTATGTGAGCGGGCACCTTTGCGCGCTTCACGGCGCTGAATTAGAGGCGAGGAAAAATCCCACGATCTTGTGACCGTTTGCACATCGCCCAACCGCCGGCTCCGGTAGCTTCCATCTCATCGGACGCACCAACGAACGGGAGCCGGCCATGATGAAGTCCACGCTCACTTCGATCCTCGCCTCCACAGCAGCCGTTGCGCTCACGTCGCTGACAGCGATCACTGGCGACGCGCATGCTTCCGGCGACGACTGGGACAAGGACTGGACGGCTCTGACCGTCTCCCACACCGGTTCATGGGGCACGCACACGAGCCCTTCGCGTGTCGAGGCGATGATCGGGGCGATGACGCAGTGCAGAGAGAAGGCTGCTGTCGCAGGCAGCGGGTGCGGTGCTCACATCACGACGGTACGGTCCGCATGGAGCCTCGCGTATGCGTGCGGCAGCGAGACATTTATCTCCACCGGGTCCACCTACGCCGAAGCCAATGCGGCTGCAATTCACCGCGAGATCGAGCTCGTTCAGATCGAGCGGATCGCGATCGCTTCCTGCCGCCGGCTCGTCGCTATCGGTCCCGATGGGCAGCTGGCATCTTCGAACATGCTGAGCGAGATCATGCCGGTGATCCCAGAGCATACAGGGGCCGCTGACACCGCGAGTAAGCGCTGACTGCCCGCTCCTTGCCCAACGCGATCACTCATCACTTGAAGGAGACATCCAATGAGCATCGGGATCAGACTTTCTGCGATTCTCTGGAGCACGTTGCTGGTGGCATCCGTAGCTCAGGGGACCGCTCCGGCCCAGGCCGCCGACGGGGAATGGGAGAAGAAGTGGTCCGCAGTCACTATCGCCAGCAATGGCGCGTGAGGCAACGCCATCGGCGTCACAGATGGGGGCGCGAAACTCGCTGCGATCAAGGCTTGCCATGACCCGCTCACCGGGCTGGACGACTTGTGCCGCACAAGTCTCGGCCACGCTGGACGGCGGGCATCAAGCCTTTACCTGTGGTGCCCGCACTATCGCGGTCACCGGCATCAGCGGGGACGGCGTCGCAGTCGACGCCTCCTACGTGGTGGCGGAGATAAGGATCGCGACACCTTTCGTGGTGCCGGCCTGCACGCTGCTCGTGACGGCAGCACCGGATGGGGTAACCGAGCCGTCGGTGGGAACGTGAGGCGAGAACAGAGGGCAGTTGAGCCAACATCGGCTGCCCCTTCGCATTGATCCTTCACGAAGGCTTGGCAAGTGGGGTGACGGCTCACTTGTAGGCGGCGTGATGCGGGAGCGGCTGAGGCAGGCCTCTTCGAGCCGCTTCAGCGCGCCTCAGCGGTTCAGCGCCAGCACCAGGGCCTGCACGCTGCCGTTCTCGGCGATGTACTTCTCGAACAGATCCTTCAAGAACGGCGTCATCCAGTAATCGCCGAGCAGAACCTGGACCTTGGCGTCGCGCACCCGATAGCCCGTGCCCGCAGACTGCAGCAGCCATTGCACGTCGTAGGATGCGCCGTCGCGCAGGTGCACCTTGGTATCGACCATCACGCCGGAGTTGACGCGCCGTGATGGACCCATCACCTGGACGTGGCTGACTTGGTATTTCTTGGATTCGTTGGCGGCGTAGCGCGAGATGAAGCGCACCATACCGTTGAGATAGCTCTCGCGGTTCGTCTGGCTCAATTGGCCCCGGTAGCTGCCGAGAGCGTAGGCGCCGATCGCGCCGACATGAGCATTGCGCCGCAGCGTATCGGCAAACACGGTGTCCGCGCCAGCGCGGTTGGCGGCGATCAATTCGCGCGTCATGCGCTGAATGAACTGGATCGCGGGATCATCGGCCGCGTGGCCGGGCTCGCTGTATGCGCCGGGATGGCCGAAGGCCACCGCGAAGAGAAAAACGACGCCCGCAAAAATCCGCGCTACGCCACGCCTGATCATGTCGCTATACCCCTAAAAACCAACTCACATTTCCACGCTGACGCGCATGGCAGCGACGCAACACCTACAACGTCGGCACACGGCGGGGCCACAGCAGTGACCGACATCGTGCTTTCCCTCGTTGCCATGCCTCAGCCATGTGGCAGGGGCGCGGCAGAATTTCGCAACTCGCAAGTTTATCTGCGGAACCCGGAGGTGCGTCAAAGCCGTCACGCAGCGCGGGCCTGAAGCTCGACGGGCTGTGGACAAGTAGCGGGAGCGGTGCGGCGGCGATAGTAGAGTTCGCGCGGCTGCAGTTCGGCGAGGCCGAGCAGGCGCGCATAGTGGTCGGCGCCTTCCGGGGGATGGCGGCCGGCGAGGTGGAGCAGAATATCCTTGCCGGGCTCAGGATGCAGCAGGACGATCTCGTGCCGCGGGCCGGAAAGTGTTGCGCGGATGTGATGAGTGACACCACAGAACTCAGCCAGGGCCGCACTCCAACGCTGGTGGCCGAAAAGTCCGCGCCGCTCCATTCGGACCATCCCGTCGGCCATCTCCACACGCGTGTTGCCGCCGAGCCGTGCAATACCGGCGCGGAGCGGCACGAACAGGAGAGCGAGCCCGATGGCCATGCCGGTGAGGAGGAGTAATGCGGAGCCGGGATGCGCGGCGAGGCTGTTGACAACTTGGGGATTCGAGGCAGCCCCAGAGGCGATCATGGCGACTGGGAGAAGCAGACCGATCATCGCGGCGAGCGACAGCCCGACCAGGAGGCCCGCGTACAAGGGGTTGGTATACATACGGAATTCAGCCGATGCCCGGATCGGGTCGACCGTCATGTCCACGCGAGAGATTGCGGCGATGTGCATCTAGCGGAGTCCGTCGTTCCAATGATGAGACGCTCTTGGATAAACCGTTTACCTTTATAAAGGGTTGCCGAAAGGGCACCACGTTCGGGGACGTTTGATGGCGGGCGCGGGACATTTGAGCAGTGTCGGCTCCCGGCCACTGGGAGGATCGATTTGCGACGCGAGATCGGTGCCGTCCGGCAGTGGTTGCGCGATCTTGGCTTGACACATAAATATATCTTTATATGGTGTCGCCGTGTTCCAACCTGATGGTTCGGTGTCCGTGCTCGATTCGGGATCCCTTGTGACCTTGCTCAAGGCGGCGGCGGAGCCCACCCGTCTGCGCATCCTGTTGCTGCTGTCGCAGGGCGAGCTCAACGTGAAGGATCTCACGCGCATTCTCGGACAGAGCCAGCCTCGCATCAGCCGGCACCTCAAGTTGCTGGCCGAAGCTGGTCTGATCGAGCGGGTCCGGGAGGGTAGCTGGGCCTATTTCCATATGGCTCGGGAGGGCGCCAAGGGCGAGCTGGGGCGTGGCCTGTTGTCGGTCATCGACCGCAAGGCCGACAACCTTGCGCTTCGGGACAGCCAACGGGCGGAGGCCTTGCGCCGTGAGCGGGAGCAGGCGGCCCAGGAATTCTTTCTGTCGCGGGCTGCCGAGTGGGACAGTATCCGCTCGCTGCACGTCGAGGAGGTGCAGGTCGAGGCTGCCATTTCCGCGGCGCTGGGGCTTGGACCGTTCGAGCTGCTGGTCGATCTGGGGACGGGTACGGGGCGGATGCTCGAGCTGTTCGCGGGGCGCTACAAGCGAGCGATCGGTATCGATGCGAGCCACGCGATGCTCGCCTATGCCCGGGCGAAGCTGGAGCGAGCAGGGATCGGGGAGGCGCAGGTCCGTCACGGGGATCTGTTCAATCTGAATATAGACGATGGCGCGGCCGATGCCGTGGTGATGCATCAGGTATTGCATTTCCTTTCCGCGCCTGCTGGCGCGATCGAGGAGGCGGCGCGCATCCTGGCGCCAGGGGGAAAGCTGCTGCTGGTGGATTTCGCGCCGCACGAGCTGGAGTTCCTGAGGGACGAGTTCGCGCACGTGCGCCTCGGCTTCGCGAAGGGGGAGGTGGCGGCATGGCTCGAGGCTGCAGGGCTCGCGCTGTCGTCGGTGCGCGATCTCGTGCCGCCGGCCGGTGATGGGGCCGGGAAGGTCACGGTTTCGATCTGGCTGGCCGAGCGCCGGCAGGCTGCATGTCGAGACGGAATAGAGCGGGCAGTTGCACTGGAGGAGAATGCAGCATGAGTGGAGCGGCAGGCGAGCGGGGGAGCAGGCTGGTCGGCTCGGGCGAGATCCAGGTGTCGTTCGAGTTCTTTCCGCCTAAGACGGCGAAAATGGAGGAGGCGCTGTGGGGCGCCATCCGCCGGCTCGAACCGATGGGGCCGGAGTTCGTCTCTGTCACCTACGGTGCGGGCGGCTCCACGCGGGAGCGCACGCACGCCACCGTCTCGCGCATCGTGCGGGAGACGATGGTGGTTCCGGCCGCGCACCTGACCTGCGTGAACGCGACGCGAGAGGAAGTCGACGGCGTGGCGCGGGCCTACTGGCAAGCCGGCGTACGGCACATCGTTGCGCTGCGCGGGGACCCGCCGGCAGGACCCGGCACGCGCTACGAGCCGCATCCCAACGGCTATGCCAACGCGGCCGAGCTGGTCTCCGGCCTGAAGCGGCTCGCCAAGTTCGAGATTTCCGTTGCGGCCTATCCCGAACGCCACCCCGAGAGCCCGACGGCGGAAGCCGACATCGACAACCTGAAGGCCAAGATCGACGCTGGCGCGACCCGTGCCATCACGCAGTTCTTTTTCGACAACAGCCAGTTCCTGCGGTTTCTCGATCGGGTCCAGGCCAAGGGCATCGCGGTGCCGATCGTGCCCGGCATCGTACCGATTCATAATTTCAAGCAGGTCGCGGGCTTCGCGGAGCGGACGGGTGCGTCCATGCCGGACTGGATGGCGCGACGATTCGAGGGCCTGGACGACGACGCGCCGACGGCGTCGCTGGTGGCGGCGGCAGTGGCCGCCGAGCAGGTGCTCGATCTCGTCGATCACGGTATCCGGCATTTCCATTTCTATACGCTCAACCGCGCCGATCTGGTCTATGCGATCTGCCATCTGCTGGGGCTCAGGCCGTCGCAGGCGGGGCCGTCGCAGGCGGGGCCGTCGCAGGCGGGGGCGGCGGATGCTGGCGCGAAGGAGAGTGCGAGCGCATGACACGCGAGGAACGCATTGCCGCACTGAAGGTCATGGTGCGCAAGCGCATCTTGATCATCGACGGGGCCATGGGCACCGAGATCCAGAACCGCAAGCTGGAGGAGGCCGACTATCGCGGCCAGCGCTTCGCGGACTGGGAGCGCGACGTGAAGGGTAACAACGACCTGCTGGTGCTGACCCGCCCCGACATTATCGGCGAGATCCACGAGAGCTATCTGGAGGCCGGTGCCGACATCATCGAGACGAATACCTTCAACGCTCAGGTGATCTCGATGGCCGACTACGGCATGGAGGAGCTGGCCTACGAGATCAATGTCGAGGCGGCCCGCATCGCGCGGGCTGCAGCGGACACGTGGACGGCCAAGACGCCCGACCGGGTGCGGATCGTCGCTGGCGCACTCGGTCCGACGAACCGCACAGCCTCGATCTCGCCGGACGTCAACAATCCCGGTTTTCGCAACGTCTCGTTCGACGAGCTCCGCTCGGCCTATCTCGCCCAGGCGCGCGGGCTGATCGAGGGCGGCGCCGACGTACTGCTGATCGAGACGGTGTTCGACACGCTCAACGCGAAGGCTGCGGGCATGGCCGTGCTGGATGCTTTCGACGAGGCCGGCGTGGAGCTGCCGCTGATGATCTCGGGCACGATCACGGATCGATCAGGGCGCACGCTGTCGGGTCAGACCGCAGAAGCGTTCTGGTACTCGATGCGGCACTTGAGGCCGTTCGCGGTGGGGCTCAATTGTGCGCTCGGCGCGGAGGCGATGCGCCCCTATATCGCCGAGATCGCCGCCGTGGCCGAGACGTACGTGCTCGCCTATCCCAATGCGGGGCTGCCCAATGCGATGGGCGAATACGACGAGACCCCGCACGACATGAGCTGCCAGATCGAGCCGTGGGCGCGGGACGGATTGCTCAATCTCGTCGGCGGCTGCTGCGGCTCGACGCCCGATCACATCGCCCATATTCGCGATCACGTGTCGAAACATCCGCCGCGCAAGCCGGTCGAGCTGCCGGTCAAGATGCGGTTGTCCGGGCTCGAGCCCTTCGTTCATGGGTGACGGGTCATGAAGATCGAGAACTCGAGGTTTCAGCTTCACTGTGTCTGATTTTTTTCAGCCCCGATCTTCGGGATCGTCATGTCCTGGTCTCTTCGGGCCGGCGGATTGGACTGAAGATACTCATCACAATTCCGATTTCATTTGTTCTCTTATTGATTGACGCAGCCGGATACCTCTACGAACCAGGAAGGACAAAACCTGCTGCAGCTGACGAGGGATCAAGTGTGGTGCCTGGTAATCCGGTTGACGAATTGAGTGAGCGGGTGATGAAGGTGGTCGCGGATGAAACGGGATGGAACATTCTTGCGCTAAGGCTCGAGAGCGACATCGAAAACGATCTGGGCTGCACTGGCGATCGGGCCCGCGAGC
This sequence comes from Devosia equisanguinis, assembly GCA_945862355.1. Classification (GTDB taxonomy): domain Bacteria; phylum Pseudomonadota; class Alphaproteobacteria; order Rhizobiales; family Hyphomicrobiaceae; genus CAMDPA01. Next base: position 6,927 of record CAMAYR010000068.1, read on the forward strand.
TGATGCTGAGAATGGAGCGCGAGTTCGGTATCGACATGACGGACGTGGATTTCAGCAAGCATTTCGGTAACGACGCATCGCGCGGATGGCCTGTCGCGGTCGCCTTGGTGGTAGCGCTGCCGACGAGCGTTCTGGCGATGCATCTGTTCGGGATGGTCCGGCGGGCGATGGGTGCGGAAGGCTCGGCGTGGCTCGCGAGCAGCGGGTTTTTCGTGTCGGTCTATCTGGTGTGCAGTCTGGTGATCGCGGTGATGAGCCGGCTGTTCGTCGATCGCCGGGGAAGACATTCGGGCAGAATTCCCGTGACCGTGCGGGATCTGATCGATGCTGCACGGACGGGGCGATGGCCTTTCGTTTCTTCAAAGGGAGCCCGCCATGGATAAGACAATTGAAATCGACGATGAACTGGTGAAGGCCGCGCAAGAGGCAACAGGCGAGGCCGACGAAAAGGCTGCGGTTGAAAAGGTTCTCCGGCAAGCAGTAGAGCTGAAGAAGCGCCCCCTGGACGGGATGCTGGAACTCGTTGGCAAGGTTCATCTGCGGGAGGACTACGATTACAAGGCGTCAAGGTCGGATAGCCATGATCCTGATTGATACATCGGCATGGATTGCGGTCTATCGTGACAGGTCTGGCGTTTGCGCCAAGCGAATGGCTGATGCTGTGGGGCAAGAACGCGTGGCAACGTCGGATTGCATCAAGTGCGAACTGCTGCAGGGAACGTCCAGCGACCAGGAGTGGGCGAGCGTACTCCGCGCTATGGGGGAGTTGATCCCCATCCCGCTGTCGGCTGATGATTGGATCGAGGCCGCGCGGATTTTCTACGAACTGCAGCGGCAGTCGCTGACTGTCAGGAGCACGATCGATTGCTGCATTGCGCAGTTGGCGATGAGAACTCAATCCACGCTTATGCATGTCGACAAAGATTTCGAGAGGATCGCGACAGTGCGGCCGCTCAAGCTTCTCCGTCTGGATACATTGTAATCATGACCACCCCCACAGCCGCAACGGCGTTCATCAACATCGGCGAGCGCACCAACGTCACCGGTTCGGCCAAATTCCGCAAGCTGATCGAGGCAGGCGACTATCAGGCTGCTCTGGCCATCGCGCGGCAGCAGGTCGAGAGCGGCGCGCAGATCATCGACGTCAATATGGATGAAGGCCTGCTCGACAGTGAGAAGGCCATGACGACGTTCATGAACCTCATCGCGACCGAGCCCGACATCGCGCGTGTTCCGATCATGATCGACAGTTCCAAGTGGAGTGTGATCGAGGCCGGCCTGAAGTGCGTGCAGGGCAAGGCCATCGTCAACTCGATCAGCCTGAAGGAAGGCGAGGCACTGTTTCTGGAGCAGGCGCGCAAGGTTCGGCGCTACGGCGCTGCCGTCGTCGTCATGGCGTTCGACGAGCAGGGCCAGGCCGATACGGCCAACCGCAAGGTGGAGATCTGCGAGCGCGCATACCGGCTGCTGGTCGATGTCGAGGGCTTCCCGCCGGAGGACATCGTATTCGACCCGAACTGCTTCGCGGTGGCGACGGGCATAGCCGAGCACAACAACTACGGCGTCGATTTCATCGAGGCGACGCGGCGCATCAAGCAGACGCTACCCCACGCGCACGTCTCGGGCGGCATCTCGAACCTGTCGTTCTCGTTTCGCGGCAACGAGACGGTGCGGGCGGCGATGCATTCGGTGTTTCTCTACCATGCGATCACGGCCGGGCTCGACATGGCGATCGTCAATGCCGGCGGACTGCCGGTCTACGACGACATCGACCCGGAGCTGCGCGAGCTTTGCGAGGACGTGATCCTCAACCGTCGCGAGGATGGGACGGACCGGCTGCTGGCGGTGGCGTCGCGCTTCAAGGGGACGCAGACCACGTCGAAGGAGCAGGAGCATGCCTGGCGCGCCGGCAGCGTCGATGAGCGCCTCAAGCATGCGCTGGTGTACGGCATAACCGAGTTCATCGAGGCCGACACGGAAGAGGCGCGGCGCGCGGCAGCCAAGCCGCTGCACGTGATCGAAGGTCCGCTGATGGCTGGCATGAACGTCGTCGGCGATCTGTTCGGGGCGGGCAAGATGTTCCTGCCGCAGGTCGTCAAGTCGGCGCGCGTGATGAAGCAGGCGGTGGCCTACCTGCAACCCTATCTCGAGGCGGAGAAGAAGGCGTCGGGGCTCGACCTCAAGCCCGCAGCGGGCAAGATCATCATGGCGACGGTGAAGGGCGATGTGCACGATATCGGCAAAAACATCGTCGGCGTCGTGCTCCAGTGCAACAACTACGAAGTGATCGATCTGGGCGTCATGGTGCCGGTGGCGAAGATCCTCGAGGCAGCAAAGCGCGAGGAGGCCGACATCATCGGGTTGTCTGGTCTCATCACGCCGTCGCTCGACGAGATGTGCAACGTGGCGGCCGAGATGGAACGGCAGGGCTTCTCAGTGCCGCTGCTGATCGGCGGGGCGACGACGAGCAAAGTCCATACCGCGGTGAAGATCTCGCCGAACTATGTCAAGGGCCAGGTGATCTACGTGACGGATGCGAGCCGTGCGGTGGGCGTCGTCTCTACGCTGCTGTCGGAGACGGAGCGGGCCGGGTACGTGGAGGGCGTGCGGGCCGATTACCAGAAGGTCAGGGAGGGCTATCTGCGGGGGGAGGCGCGCAAGTCGCGTATCAGCCTGGCGGATGCGCGCTCCAACCGCTTCAAGATCGACTGGACCGGGGCCAGGCCATTGGCGCCGTCATTGCTCGGTGCCAAGGCATTGCCCGACTATCCGTTGGCCGAGCTCGTCGACTATATCGACTGGTCGCCGTTCTTCTCGACGTGGGAGCTGCGCGGGCGCTATCCCGCGATCCTCGACGACAAGATCGTGGGCGTGGAGGCGCGCAAGCTCATCGCCGATGCGCGCGAGATGCTGAAGCGCATGGTCGGCGAGCGCTGGCTGACGGCGAACGGCGTCGTCGGGTTCTGGCCGGCCAATGCGGTCGGGGACGACATCGAGGTCTACGCGCCGGGCGGGAGCGGGGAACAGATCGCGACGTTTCATTCACTTCGCCAGCAGATCGCGCGGGACGCCAAGAGTAACCGCGCGCAGACGGCGCTGGCCGACTTCATCGCGCCGAAGGAGACGGGTATTCGCGATTATGTCGGTGCTTTCGCCGTGACGACCGGCATTGGCGAAGAGGAGGCGCTGGAGCGGCATCTGGCGAAAACCGACGACTACGGTCGCATCATGTTGAAGGCGCTGGCGGACCGATTGGCGGAGGCGTTCGCGGAGCGGTTGCACCAGCGGGTGCGGCGCGAATATTGGGGGTATGCCAAGGATGAGACGCTCTCCTGCGACGACCTGATCGCAGAGAAATATCGGGGCATCCGTCCTGCACCGGGCTACCCGGCCCAGCCCGACCACACGGAGAAGGCGACGATCTTCAGGCTGCTCGACGCGGAGCGGGCGGCGGGTATCAAGCTGACGGAGAGCTTCGCGATGTGGCCGGGGGCGGCCGTATCTGGCCTTTACCTCGCGCATCCTGAAGCGCACTACTTCGGCGTCGGCAAGGTCGAGGCCGATCAGGTCAAAGACTACGCGCGCCGCAAGGGCTGGACGCTGGAGGAGGCGGAGCGCTGGCTGGCGCCTGTGCTGAACTACGAGCCATCGAGCCGGCGTGCGGCGGCGTGAAGGCTTCGGCGGGTGCGCGGCATGACGCGCGGATGAACGATGGGCCAGAGCAAGGCTTTTGTCGGTGTGTCATGTCGGAACGGCAGTGCTGATCGGGCAAGAACTGGATCGCTCGGTCGAGGTCTAGTGCAGGGGCAATCGGTTCTCAATCTGGGGGCAATTCATGTTTGGACGTCTCGTGCTGCTGTTGCTGCAGATCGTCGTGTGCTGGTTCATCGGGCCTGAAATCTTCAAGAAGCTGCCGCAGTTGGGTCAGCTCAGCATTTTCGTGCAGGGTGTGGTGCTCGCTATCCTGACGTGGCTCGTCGGAATCATCGGGGCCATCGTTCTGAAGGACGTGGCCCAACCTTCGGGCAGCACACTCACGGCGGCGCTGATCGGTGCACTCATCGGCGCAGGGCTGACGCTGATCCCTGATGTCACGAAGGCGATCGGCAGCGTGGTGAAGGGCATTCCACTGCTGGCCTATCCCCTTGTCGGAGCGGTGCTTGGTTATGCGATCAAGCGTTGACGCGTGCGCAGGACGAGATCGGCGGCCGCCTCGGGGCTGGATGAAGTAGAGCCGCGAGGTGCAAAAGAGGCGTAACGGGTGGGGCCGTTGCGCCTCGTTGATTCTCGGGTTGGGGAAAGGGCCGTGGGGCGCCTCGGACCTTGCGTCAGACGCTCTACCGGCCTGCTGTGAGTTTGCCGTTCGGCAATGACATCACACCATGCCGAATATGACGGCGGCAATGAACCCGAATGACAAGAGCGCCATAAGGACGTTCAGTCTCTGGGTCATCTGCATCTGAGCCTCCTTGTGCCGGTTTCCCAGCGTTGCGAGGGATCACGCGAACCACGTCGCGTGCTGGCAAACTATTGTGGCTGGCAACATGGTTAGCAAGGTGTAAAGTGCGTGTGCGGCGCAGCATCGGGCCAGTTCTCCACAAAATGGGCATAATGCTGCCACATGCGTGGCGGCGCTTTATTGTGGCATTTTGGTCGATCTCCAGCCGAAAGAGCGGGTGATTTTTCTACTTTGTGTCGCCTTCGTGGTGTTCTCGCTTCATCTCGCAGCCGCGAAGCTACTTTGCAGGGGGCCAGGTCGCGCGTGGGTATGATTAGCATCCGAATTGAAATCGGATGCCGGACAGCCCAATTTGAAGCCTATACACGCGGGGTCCACCGCAGAACTGACCGGAGCCCACTCATGGCACCCTCCAAGGCGCATGCAGATCGCAAGCTCAAGTCCGTCGATCCCATATGGGCGAGCCTCACCGCCGAAGCCGAGGCTGCAATCGTCGGGGAGCCGGCGCTGGGCGGCTTCCTGTTCGCCACCGTTCTGAGCCACGATAAGCTCGAGGAAGCCGTCGTTCATCGGCTCGCGCAGCGTCTGAACCACGCCGATGTCGATGCCCACCTGATCTCCAAGACGTTCGAGCAGGTGCTGGCGGAGACGCCGGAACTCGGCCGGGTCTTCCGTGCGGATCTGGCCGCGGTGAAGGATCGCGATCCGGCATGTACGCGCTTCATAGAGCCGCTGCTCTACTTCAAAGGGTTCCACGCGCTCGTCACCTACCGGTTCGCCCATGCGCTGCACACGGCGGGGCGGCGCGATTTTGCGCTCTACCTGCAGAGCCAGGCGTCGAGGATCTTCGGGGTCGACATTCATCCCGCCGCGCGGATCGGCAGCGGCATCATGCTGGATCACGGAACCGGCATCGTGGTGGGCGAGACGGCGACGGTCGGTGACAACTGCTCGCTACTCCACAGCGTGACGCTCGGGGGAACGGGCAAGGAGGGCGGGGACAGGCATCCCAAGATCGGCGAGAGCGTGATGATTGGGGCCGGCGCCAAGGTTCTGGGCAACATCACGGTGGGCAAATGCAGCCGAATCGCGGCCGGCAGCGTGGTCCTGGCGGACGTGCCGGCCAACACGACCGTCGCTGGCGTGCCGGCCAAGGTCATTGGCCCGTCGGGGTGCCCGGAGCCTGCCCGAACGATGGATCAGCACCTCGGCGGATGCGGCGGCTGAGCGGGGGGCGGGGGAAGTGCCGCAGTGCTCGATGGCCATGCTTGCCGAGCAGGTGGTGTCAACCCGCTTGCGGCCGCGCGGTCGTCCCTGCTAGTTGGCAGCCGAGAAAACCCAGATGATCGAGGCTGCCACGATGAAGATGAAGCAGGACGTGCTCAAGCTGCAGGCCTATCTGCGCAAGAGGTTCAATACGCCGACATTGAAGTTGATCATGCCGCCGCGGAAGACGGACATGGCCGAGGTGTTCATCGGCGAGGACATGATCGCCACGCTGACGCTGGACGACGAGGACGGGGAGGTCTGCTATCAGCTGCAGATGGCGATCCTCGACATCGATCTCGAGGACGTTTGATGGCGCGAGTGCGATGACGCTCTACTCTCTCGAAGGGGTCCTGCCCCGCACAGCAGCACCCGGAAAATTCTGGGTGGCGCCCACAGCAGTGGTGATCGGCAACGTCGAGATCGGCGAGGACGCCAGCATCTGGTGGGGCGCCGTCATTCGCGGGGATCTCGACGTGATCCGGATCGGGCCCGGCTGCAACATCCAGGATGGCGCGGTGCTCCATACGGACCCAGGATTACCGTTGACGCTGGCCGAGAACGTGACGGTCGGGCACATGGCGATGGTGCACGGTTGCACGGTGGGGCGGGGCAGTCTGATCGGCATCGGCGCCATCGTGCTCAATGGCGCTGTGATCGGCGAGGAGTGTCTCGTCGGTGCGGGTACGCTGATCGCCGAAGGCAAGAGCTTTCCGCCACGATCGCTCATCCTGGGGACGCCGGGACGTGTGGTGCGCACTCTCGGCGAGGAGGACATCGCGCGCATGCGCAAGACGGCAGCGGGCTACCAGCAACGCTGGAAGCGATATGTCGCCGGGCTGAAAGCTGCCGAATAGTTGTGTTGCGGAGGGAGGGCCGAACGCCCCTCAGCGGCGGGCGCGCGTGCTCGCCAGGGCGCCGGCGCGGTCCATCGGGTCGGGCATCAGCGACATCCACAGGCGCGGCTCGACGAACGACTGGCGCATGACGTAGCGGTAGCCGGTCTGATGCCACGGGCGGATTTCTGAAATCTTGTTGTCGAGGATCAAGTCGCCCTGCGCGGTGCGGGCCGTGAGCACCGCGTGACCGTCGCCGCGCTCGTCGCGCACGACGGTCAACAGCAGCGCGCTGGATGGCCAGCCCCGCTTCATCAGCATCTGGCGCTTGAGCAGGGCATAGTCCTCGCAATCGCCGCGCTGGCCGGGCAGCGCCCAATACTCGTTGATGCCGTAGATCTCCAGGTCGGTGGCCGGGATGACGTCGGCATTGACCTTGCGATTGATCTCGTCGAGTTCGCTCAGTCGCTCGGGCGTCGCCTCGAAACGGGGCTCGTTGCGACCGGCTGCGACGCACTCGGTGGGAACCCGCTCGCAGAACTGGACGAAGCCGAAGGGTGGGGGACTGGTCCCATATACGCGCATGAAAGCAGGGCCGGCCGGGGCGGGGCGCACTGAACGTGCGGGGTCGGCTGCGGCTTGCTGGCCGATGACGGCATGCACTGCGAGAGCCGCAACGAGAATGACCGGTTTCATCACGCTACTCCGGATATGCGGTAACTACGAACAGGAACGCTGGCATTCATGCAGGCGAGGTTTCAGATCAGGTCGTGCTGGACGGCTTCCTGGTCCTGGATGGCGAGAAACTCGATGGCGATGCCGTCGTTGTGATGACGGACGACCTTGCCCCTGATCTTGCCGATCTGGACGAGATGTCCGATCGGGGGCCGGGCAATGGTGGAGACCGATGCTCCCGACATCGAGAAGTCGATGATGTCGACGGGCACGGTGACGCCCTCGTCGAGCTTCATCGTTGCCTGCTTCTTCGAATTGGCGATGGCGGTGCGCTCGTGGCGGCGGAGGTCTGTGGTCTCGCCGAGCTCGTGGCGGTTCATTAGCCAGGTGATCTGGGCGGCCAGCTTGTCTCGCTTGTATTGCGTGGCGCGCAACTCGATGCCGAAGCCGCCTGCGAAGGTACGCACAACGTGACCTTCGATGGCGCCCAGATCGTCGAAGGTGGCGAGAATGCGTTCACCGTGCTCGACCTCGACGGGCGAATGTATTGCGGCGCCGCCGACGGAGATGTCGACGAGCTTGCAGGAGAACTCCTGCTTGTTGGCGCGCATGAAGCGGCCAAGAAGGGTTATCGCAACGCGCCGGTGGCGCCGACGGTCGGCAGCAAGACCGGCGTTGGGGCCGAAGGTGGGGTGGTCGACCGTGCGCTTGGCAACAGAATCCATTTTGATCCAGACCGTCAATCGCATTGAAACTCGACGGTTGGTACCAGGCGCAGTGGGCTGGACCGTCGGCGAACGATTGGAGTATGGCCGGGAGCACTTAACGATTGACTAAGCGGATGCGCGATTTTGAGACGGATTCGCGCGAAGATGTCTGGACCTGGACAGCGCGCAACATCCCTCGGCGGTACTGCCATTGCGCGATGGGCTAGTGGGCGTCGCGGCTTAGTTTGTCGACGGTGCGGCGAGGGTGGTGTCAATTCAGGCGCGATGAACGCCTCATACCCTCGAGCAAAAGTTTCGACCCACTACATGGGTCTTCACTTTCGCTGCGGCGCTTGCGCCGGGCCGCAGTCGCGGCCTCGCCGAGCGGACAGAGCAACAAGTCACGACTTCCGCTCGGCGGTATCACTAAGCGATCGTTGATTCTAGTGGCCCTCGTGTTGCGCAACAATCAGAAGGCGGTTGCGGCGATGGTTCTATTTTGGCGCGACGGGCCACTAGTCTGTCGATCAGCAGGCCCGGATGTGAGCCATCAGCTCTTGATGAGATTGCGGCCGCCGTCGACGACACGGAACTGGCGGCGGTCGAAACGCACGACGCGGCTGCCCGGGGCGATCGAGGCGAGAGCCGGGGGAGGGGCCAGCATGCTGGCCAGTTGGTGCGGGCGGCCCTCGGGCCAGACGATTTCGGCGTTGCGCAGAGTTAGCCGGGTCAGTGGCTCGGTGCCGAGCCACATCGGGGCATTCGCGCACGAGATGGACCCCAGGAACCGGTCGACGACGTCGCGGGTGTGAACGAGGGGGAGGAGGATGGCCTCCAACTGCACGGTGCGGTCGCCGGGTGTGAACGCCTCGATCTCCAGGACAAGGGCGCCGCCGTGGTGTTTCAGCGTTTCCAGCTGGTCTGCGAGGGGGGTGCGCTCTGCCTCGCTCCACAGATCGAGAAAGCTTTGTCCGCGCAGCTCGGCGCCAAAGCTCTCCGTGATGCGTGTGCCGGCGAGGCGGAAGCGGATGGCGTCATCCTCGCAGCACTCGAGGATCATGGTTTCCGCCAGGATGCCTGCGATGCGGGCCGGCTCGACGTCGAAGCGCCGGGGAGCGAGGCGGCCTTGGCGGACCTCGTTCCAGTAGCTGTAGATGACTTGTGTGGTGCGGTTCTTCATCTCGTCTCTCGACATCGGCCTGCGGTGCCGTGGCCTTGCGGACCGCAGGGGCATCCTCCTGTCCCGATCAGGGGCGAGAGGGCTTGGTAGCGGGGCACGGAAGGTCATCAGCATCTTCCGTGCCAGTCCGCGCCTGCGTGGATCTGGAAGCCTCTAGTGGCCTTGTGGGCTTCGACAAGCGCGGTTAATGGCAGGGGTGAGTTCAGGAGCACCCATGCAAGTCAGCCAGAGACAGCCGATCATCAATGCGCCGCTCGCTGTGGTGGGACTGGCCGTGGTGCTCATCGCGGTTCATGTCGGTCGCAGTTTCGTCAGTCCGGCTGTGGACGACGCCCTGATCCAGTTGTTCGCTTTCAACCCGGGCCGGTTCACGGGCGAGACGGCGCTGCCGCCGGTGCCGGGCTGGGCGCCCCCGGTGACTTTCCTGAGCCATGCGCTGCTGCATGGGGACACGATGCACCTGGTGGTCAATACTGCATGGCTGATGGCGGTCGGCAGCCCGGTGGCGTGGCGCACGTCGCTTGTAGGGTTCCTTGCCTTCTTCGCACTATGCGCTGCGGGTGGGGCGTTGTTGTTCATGGCGGTTCATCCCGGGCTCGACGCGGCGCTGGTTGGCGCATCGGGCGGCATCTCCGGACTGATGGGGGCTGTGTTCCGCTTGATGTTCGCGGCGGAAGATCCCGACGCGCGCCAGATCCTGCGCGAACGGCCTATGGACGCGCCCAGGCTGTCGGTGCGCTCGATGTTGGTGCAGCGCGCGCCGCGCGTGGCGATCATCACGTGGGTGGCGCTCAATATCGGGGTAGCGGTGGTGCTCGGCTCGGTGGGCGAGGGAATGCCGATCGCCTGGGAAGCTCATCTGGGCGGCTTCTTCGTCGGGCTCGTCGTCTTCGATCTGTTCGACCGGGGATGGCATGGAGAAGCACAACGGGACGCCCGTTAGCATCGGCGGTCCATCGTGGGCTTCATTCAGGCACGATTGCGTCCGTGCTTGCGTCCGCATCGCGGCGGTACGATAGTGACGTCGGATCCTGCGGGATCAGCTTCGAGGGCCAGTTCATCGGCGATCAGGCCGGCCTCGAACTGCGGCACGAGCGGAAACGAAAGTTGTCCGAGCTGCCCTCGGCCCGTGCTCTTCGCGGTCAGCCTCTACGCGGGCTGGAGTGACGCGCATGAACGTGGCTGCAATTCTCAGCGGAAAAGGGCGTGACGTCGTGACGGCTCGGCCGACCGCGACGCTCGAGGAGGTCGCGCGCGCGCTCGCCACGCGGCGTATCGGCGCGATCGTCGTCGTGGGGCCGGACGGGCGCATCGATGGCATCGTCTCGGAGCGGGACATCATCACGGCGATCGGCGAGCGCGGGGTGTCGTGTCTGGCAGAGACAGTGGCCAGCGTTATGACGAAGTCGGTCCAGACGTGCGATGCGGCTGACACGCTCGACGAGCTGATGGCGCGCATGACTACCGGACGGTTCAGGCATTTGCCCGTCGTCGATGAGGGCAAGCTCGCCGGCATCGTTTCGATCGGCGACGTGGTCAAGCATCACGTTGCGGCGGTGGAACTCGAGGCGAGCGCGTTGCGCGGCTATATCGTGGCGGGCTGATCGGGAGGCTCGGCAAGGCGCGCGCGGAGCGTTTCAAGAGCGGGCGTCGTCTTGCTCGGTGGTAGGGCTGCGGGCGACTGGCACGGCCGGTCTGCCCGGTTCCGGGATCTCATACCGCCGAGCGGAAGTCGTGACTTGTTGCTCTGTCCGCTCGGCGAGGCCGCGACTGCGGCCCGGCGCAAGCGCCGCAGCGAAAGTGAAGACCCATGTAGTGGGTCGAAACTTTCGCTCGAGGGTATCAGGCATTGCGGCTTTGAGGCAGCAAGCGCAACGGCCGCTCGCTCGTGCCCATCCCGATCTCGCGATAGAAGCAGGATCGCGCGCCCGTATGGCAGGCGACGCCGTCGCCCTCGATTTCGACCGCCACCTGCAATACGTCCTGATCGCAATCGGTCAGAACCGCGCGCACGGCGAGACGATTGCCGCTCTCCTCGCCTTTCTGCCAGAGGCGGTTTCGGGACCGGCTCCAGAAGTGCGCGTAGCCGCTCGACAAGGTCCGCTCCAGGGCCTCCGCGTTCATCCACGCGAACATCAGGATCTCGTGCGTGTGGCGATCGGTGACGATTGCCGGGATCAAGCCGTTCTGATCGAACAGGGGACTGAAGCGATCGCCGTGCTCGATGTCCTGCCTGGTGCTGTCAGCGGTTCGGTGCGCCCACAGGGGCGGTGGCGTCGTCATCGTGGCCTCGCAGGAGGTGGGCGCGGGCGGCGGTCGTCGCCGATCGGCCAGAGTGGGCGACAGTTCTGTGGGCGACAGTTCTGTGGAGCGGGCGAAGCCTCCCGGCTGAAACCCATCCGAGCCCAGTGATCGCACCGGACCCGGATTGGGGCATCGCTCAACCGTCGGGCTACTCCGCCGCGATTTTGGGCGCAGCATCGTTCAGCGCCTTCAGAACGCGCGGCGGCGACATCGGCTGCTGGCGAATGCGAACCCCGGTCGCATTGTAGATTGCGTTGGCAATAGCTGCGATCGGGGGAATGATCGGCACCTCGCCAACACCGCGCACGCCGTAGGGATGCAACGGGTTCGGCACTTCCACGATCTCGGCCTCGAGCTTGGGCAGGTCGGAGGCGACCGGCACGCGGTAGTCGAGGAAGCCGGGGTTCGAGAGGCGGCCCTTGTCGTTGTAAATGTACTCCTCGTTCAACGCCATTCCGATTCCTTGGGCTGCCGCGCCGTGCCACTGGCCGCGCACGAACTCGGGATAGACTGCCTTGCCCGCGTCCTGGACGATCGTGTAGCGCAGCACCTTCACGGCGCCGGTCAACCGGTCGACCTCCACGTCGCAGATGTGCGTGCCGAAGCCCGGACCCTGGCCGACCACGTTGATCTCGGCATGGCCGGCGATGGTGCCGCCGTACCAGGCAGCCTCGCGCGCGATCTCGGCCACCGACATCGGTTTGAAATCGCCGACGTTGGCGCCGGCGGGCCGCGCGTGGCCGTCCTCCCAGACGACCTCCTCGGGCTTGACGCCCCACTTCTTGGCAGCGACGTCCATCATGCGGGTGATGGCGTCGCGTGCGCACTTTACCGCCGCCATGCTACCAGCCGCGGTGCCGCGGCTGCCGGCCGTCATGAAGTTGAAGCCAAGCGACGTAGTATCGCTCGGCACGGCGCGAACGCGGTCGTGGGGGATGCCGAGCTCCTCGGCGACGATCATCGAAAGGGCCGCGCGACCGCCGCCCGTCACGTCCACGGTGCCGTAGATCAGCGAGGCGGTGCCGTCCTCGTTGATGTTGAGCGTGGCGGACGTCTCCATGCCGATGGTGAACCAGAACGCGGTGGCGATGCCGCGACCCTGGTTCGGCCCGAGCGGGGCCTGCATGTGCGGGTGGGCCTGCGCGGCCTTCAGCGTCTCGATGTAGCCGATGGGTCCGAGTTTCGGCCCGAAGTGCGTCTGCGTGCCTTCCTTCGCTGCGTTCTTGAGACGGAACTCGATCGGGTCGATACCAAGCTTCTCGGCAATCTCGTCCACCACGGTCTCGACACCGAAGGCGACCATCGGTGCGCCGGGCGCGCGGTAGGCGGCGACTTTCGGACGATTGCAGACGACGTCGTTGCCGACGACGAGCACGTTCTCCAGATCGTAGCGCGTGAACACGGTGACCGCGCATAGCGGGAGCGACGAGCCGGGGAAGCAGCCGGCCTGGTAGTCGAGCGTCGCCTGGCCCGCGACGAGCCGGCCCTCCTTGGTTGCGCCCATCTTGATGACGATGTGCGTGCCGGACGTGGGGCCGGTGGAGCGGAACACCTCGTCGCGGGTCATGACCATCTTCACCGGCCGCCGCGCCTTCTGCGACAGCTTCACGGCGAGCGGCTCGAGGTAGACGTTGTTTTTGCCGCCGAAGCCGCCGCCGAGCTCGCACGGCGTCACCTTCACTTTGGAGACGTCCATCTCTAGCAGCTTGGCAATCTGCGAGCGCATCACGAAGTGGCCTTGCGTTGCCGTCCACACCTCCGCGACGCCGCCGTCGGTGTAGTTGGCGATCGAGGCCTGCGGCTCGATGTAGCCCTGGTGGGTCGCTTGCGTGCGGAACTCGCGCTCGATGATGATGTCTGCCTGCTTGAAGCCGGCCTCGATGTCGCCGAGCTTGGAGGTGAGCACGGCAGCGATGTTCGATGGCTCGGTCGGCGCGGGCGTCACGCCCTTGGTGATCTGGTCCTCGTGCAGCAGGGGCGCGCCGGGCGCCATCGCCGCCTCGACGTCGATGACGTGCGGCAGCACCTCATATTCGACCTTGATCAGGCGCAGCGCCTCGCGGGCGATCGATTCCGAGGTGGCGGCGACGGCAGCGACCGGGTGGCCGTCGTAGAGCACCTTCTCGCGCGCCATCATGCCCCGCGTGACGTCGCGGAAGTTGATCATCAACTCCCCGGATGCTGCGTGCAGGACCGGCATGTCAGGGAAGTCCGCGCGGGTGACGACGGCCTTCACGCCGGGCAGCTTCTCGGCGGCGGAGGTATCGATCGACTTGATCCGCGCGTGCGGGAGCGTCGAGCGCAGCACCTTGCCGACGAGTTGACCCGGCAGGTTGATGTCGGCTGCATAGCGCGCGCGGCCGGTCACCTTGTCGATGGCGTCAGCGCGCATGTTCGGGTTCGTGCCGACGATTTTGAGGTTCTTCTTCTCGTACTTTATCGCTGTACCGTAGGGTGTCGGTGCCTTGCCCATCGCGTGCGTCTCCGGGGGTGCGCGTTCTATTTGGCGCCATCGTAGCGCGCGATGGCGGCGGGAACAATCAGGTCCCGACGTCAACTCCCCACGAACAGCAGATCGATGGCGGCGATGGTCGGTGAGCGGTGAGCCTCGAGCCTCGAGCCTCGCAACTGGTGTGGCGAGGTCGCGCACTGGGATTCGCCGCATGGCGGGCGTGATCAGCTTGAAGCTGTGACCCTCGATTTCGAGCAATGGCTGTAGCCGAGAGGAAGTGCGGTGGCCAGCTGGTACCAACGGCGCTGCAATCACCTCGCTTGAATACGGCGGAACCTTGTCATGCTGAAGGACAATCAAATATGGAAATGTGGACCTCAATGCCGGTTGCGGGTGGCGGTAGACCTCCAAGTGCTGGACCACGTCACGACTTCTCCGTGTCATCCCACCACGGGCCGTGCTCCTCGATGTACCTTTGCGACCATTCCAGGTCCGATCGTTCTTCCGCGGTAAGCCCGCTTGCTCCTCCGGCTCGGAGGCGGGTTTGCAGCGCCTGCTCGACGAACGACTTCAGATCGCTGCCTTTCGCCTCGGCTTCGGAGGCAAGCGCGGTGTCGATCTCGACGGTTATGTTCGTCTTTCGTTTCACGCGCTCTTGCATGGTGGCACCTCGCCAGTGGTGAGCCGTGGGGGCCGATACG
>CAMAYR010000069.1 GCA_945862355.1 Devosia equisanguinis
TTACGCCAAGGCCCCTTACCGATTCGGTCGCGAGCGTTGACGCCAGCCACATCCTTGCCGTCCTTGTCCTTGGTCGGTGTCGCGCTCAGGTAGGCGCGCCAGTTGGTACGGACGAGGCCAGCCTTCTTGGCGAGATTAGTGCAGTGCGCATCGGCCCCTGCGAGACCACCCAGATTGGCGCCGCTGCCTTTGCCCACGCTGGTCAGGAAGAACGATGCTTTGGACGGCGTCTGGGCCTCCACGACCGCGGTGGCGGCCACGGCCACTGCAGCCAGTCCGGCCACACCCGCCAGAGCCGTTCTTGCTCGTACTGATCTCACTTGCATTGCGTTTCCCCTTTAAGAGGCCACGACGGAACTGCCGGGCCGCGACCGCAACCACTAGCGGCAGGCGAAGGCTAGCATAAGCGGGGCTACGCAGGTATCGCCGCCGTCCGCCCACCCCGTTCACCGCCCCGCACCACACTGTTCGGGAATTCTGCCGCCGCGAATCGGACCGCCACCCTCCAAGCGAAAACTCACCGCTCTGTGGACAACTGGGACGAGACCGACCATGTGCCCCCCCGGCGCCGGGCCGCCAGACCGAATCAGCTATCCCTGCCGCCATGACACAGACCGCACAGACACTATCCGAACAGTTGCGCGCCCAGGCCAGCGCCGACGAGCCGCTGCCCTACCGCCAGCCGCCCCACAACATCGATGCCGAGCAGGCTCTGCTCGGCGCGATCCTGGTGAACAACGAGGCGCTCGACCGCGTATCGAGCTTCCTCAAGCCGGAGCACTTCTACGACCCGCTCCACGGCCAGATCTACGAGACGATCGGCCAGCTCATCCACCTCGGCAAGCAGGCCACGCCGATCACCTTGCGCACGTTCTTCGAGAACGCCGAGCCGATCGATCAGAGCCTGACCGTGCCGCAGTATCTGGGCCGGCTGGCCGTCAACGCGACGACGATTATCAACGCCGCAGATTATGGCCGCACGATCTACGATCTCGCAGTGCGCCGCCAACTCATCACGATCGGCGAGGACGTGGTCAACGGCGCCTACGATTCGCCCGTCGATGCGCCGCCCGAGAAGCAGATTCAGGAGGCCGAGAGCCGGCTCTATTCGCTCGCGGAGAGTGGCAAGTACGGGAAGGGCTTCGTCTCGTTCGGCGAGGCACTGGTGCAGGCCGTTGAGATGGCCGGTGCCGCCTACGAGCGCGACGGCGGCCTGTCCGGTGTCTCGACCGGCCTCATAGACCTCGACAAACAGATGGGTGGCCTCCAGCGATCCGATCTTATCGTGCTCGCCGGACGCCCCTCGATGGGCAAGACCGCGCTCGCCACGAACATTGCCTGGAACATTGCCAAAGCATACCAGGACGAGAAGCAGACCGACGGCTCGACCAAAGTGCTGAACGGCGGCAAGGTCGGGTTCTTCTCGCTCGAAATGTCGGCCGAGCAGCTCGCCACTCGTATTCTGTCCGAGCAGGCAGAGATCGCCTCCGAGAAGATCCGCCGCGGCATGATCAACGAGGACGAGTTCCGCCGCCTCGTCGAGGTCAGCCAGCGCATGTCCGTTTCGCCGCTGTTCATCGACCAGACGGGCGGTATAACGGTGGCCCAGCTAGCCGCCCGCTCGCGCAAGCTGAAGCGCCAGCACGGCCTCGACCTGCTGGTGGTCGACTATCTCCAGCTGCTCTCCGGCTCGTCGAAGTCGGCCTCGGCCGGGCGTGTGCAGGAAATCACGGAGATCACGACGGGCCTCAAGGCACTCGCCAAGGAGCTGGAGGTACCCGTCATAGCCCTGTCGCAGCTCAGCCGCGCCGTCGAGCAGCGCGACGACAAGCGGCCCCAGCTCTCCGACCTGCGCGAATCGGGCTCCATCGAGCAGGACGCCGACGTCGTGATGTTCGTGTTCCGCGAGGAGTACTATGTCTCGCGCAAGGAGCCGCCGCCGGGAACGCCGGAGCATGCGACTTGGCAGGTCGAGATGGAGCGCGTCCACGGCACCGCAGAGGTCATCATCGGCAAACAGCGCCACGGCCCAGTCGGCACGGTGAAGCTGTCGTTCGAAAACCAATTCACGCGGTTCGGCAACCTTTCCCATTCGCATGTCAACTACGGCTACGACGGTGGCGGCGAGTAGCTTATTATGTTGTATCGTCGCCTTTCGGTTTGACGGACGCGGTGGGACTGGAGAGCTGGATGGCAGATACGGCGCAGGAGCGGCCGGCAGCGACAGATGGCGGAACCGTGCCGTCCGATGCGCGCGCGGTCCTGCGCATCGACCTTGCCGCGCTGGGCGCGAATTGGGCACGTCTGGATGCAGCTACGGGCGACGCGGAGTGTGCCGGCGTCATCAAGGCCGACGCCTATGGCCTGGGGCTCGAGGAGATCGCGCACGCCCTGACTTGCCAGGGCTGCCGGACATTCTTCGTGGCCACCCTCGACGAGGGCCGCCGCATCCGCCATGTGCAGCCCGGAGCCACGATCTACGTGCTCGACGGCCTGCTGCCGGGCGCCGAGGACTACTACGCCGGCTTCGATTTGCGGCCGGTTCTTTCGAGCCTCGATGAGGTCGCGGACTGGCGCAGCTATTGCCGTCGCCTTGGCCGCCGCCTGCCCGCCGCGCTCCATATCGACACCGGCATCAACCGGCTGGGCATACCCGACGGCGATGTCCGCGCGCTGGGCGCAGACCGGGCAGCTTTCAATGACTTCGATCTCACATTGATCATGAGCCATCTGGCTTGCGCCGACGATCAGGCTAGCCCCAAGAACGAGGCGCAACGCCGCAAGTTCGATACCCTGCGTGCAATGTTGCCGAAAGCGAAAGCCAGTCTTGCAAATTCCGGCGGCGTGTTCCTCGGCCCGAAGTACCACTACGACATCGTGCGCCCCGGCATCGCGCTTTATGGTGGACGCGCCCTCACTGGCCAACCCAATCCCATGCAGCAGGTGGTCCAACTGACTGCCCGCATCCTCCAGGTGCGCGAGGTGCCGCCCGGCGAGACCGTCGGCTATGGCGCCATCTGGCGGGTCGATGCTCCTGCAAGGATCGCGACGGTGGCTTGCGGCTATGCCGACGGCTTCCTGCGGGCGTTGAGCGGTCCAACAGGGCAGCCAGGCGCCGTAGGCTATATCCGGGAGCACCCTGTTCCCGTCGTCGGCCGCGTTTCGATGGACCTGCTGACCGTCGACGTGACCAATGTACCTCCCGATCTCGCCCGCCGCGGCGGATGGGTCGAGATCATCGGTGACCGCGTGACGGTGGACGATCTCACCGACATGGCCGGAACGATCGGCTACGAGCTCCTGACCCGGCTCGGCCGCCGCGTGCATCGGGTTTATGCCGGTGTCGAGAGATGAGCTGATGGCAAAAGCAGCGCGCAACACATTCGTCTGCCAGAACTGCGGTGCGGTCTCGACGCGCTGGTCGGGCAAGTGCGCTTCCTGCGGCGAGTGGAACACCATCGTCGAGGAGGCCACGGGGGTCGGTGCCGTGCCGGGCTCGGGGCTCGCGCGCAGCTCGAAGGGCCGCGTCATTCCCCTCGAGGGACTGAAGGGCGAGGCCGATGAGGCGCCCCGCATCGCGACCGGCTTGTCAGAGCTCGACCGGGTCACCGGCGGTGGCATCGTTCCCGGCTCCGCGCTGCTGATCGGCGGCGAGCCCGGCATCGGCAAATCCACGCTGCTCCTGCAGCTCTCTGCCGCGATCGCCAACCGCAACGGCACCGCGGTCTACTTCTCCGGTGAGGAGGCAGCCGCCCAAGTCCGCCTTCGGGCCGAGCGGCTCGGCCTCGCCGACGCAAAAGTGGGCTTTGCGGCCGAGACCAATCTCGCCGACATCCTCGCCACGCTGGCCGACGGGCCGGCGCCCGACCTTGTGGTCATCGACTCGATACAGACGCTGTGGGCCGACGCGCTCGACTCCGCACCCGGCACCGTCAGCCAGGTGCGCGCGGCCACACAGTCGCTGATCCGTTTCGCCAAGCGCTCCGGCAGCGCTCTCCTGCTCGTCGGCCACGTCACCAAGGATGGCCAGATCGCAGGCCCGAAAGTCATCGAGCACATGGTCGATACCGTCCTCTATTTCGAGGGCGACCAGGGCCACACGTTCCGCATCCTGCGCGCAGTCAAGAACCGATTCGGTCCGACCGACGAGATCGGCGTGTTCGAGATGGGCCAGACCGGCCTGACCGAAGTCACGAACCCATCCGAGCTCTTCCTCGGCGAGCGCGACAACAAAGCGCCCGGTGCTGCGGTATTCGCCGGCATCGAGGGGACACGGCCGCTGCTCGTCGAGATGCAGGCCCTGGTCGCGCCCTCAGCGCTCGGCACCCCTCGCCGCGCCGTCGTCGGCTGGGATTCGAGCCGCCTGTCGATGTTGCTGGCCGTGCTCGACGCCCGTTGCGGCGTCACTTTCGCGCAGGCCGACGTGTACCTCAACGTCGCCGGCGGCCTCAGGATCGTCGAGCCGGCAGCAGACCTCGCCGCAGCGGCCGCCCTGCTGTCGTCACTTTCCAATGTTGCTCTGCCTTCCGATGAAATCTACTTCGGAGAGATAAGTCTTTCGGGCGCCGTCAGGCCGACCGCCCACATGGCAAGCCGCCTCAAGGAGGCGCAGAAGCTGGGCTTCAAACGCGCGGTTGTCCCAGCTGCAGGCGAGCTCGACGTCAAAACCGTCGGGCTCGAATTACGCAGGATAAGTCACCTGACAGAGCTTGCGGAGCGTATGGGTGCGTGCAAGGGAAGACCTGGGCGGGGGTAAGTGTCAGAACAGCCCGGGGGTACGGTGCCGTTCAAGCACCGATCCTGCGAGATGGAGAGCCGACGTTATCGCGCAACCCGCCACCAGGGCGGCCCGCGCCTTAAGCCTAGGGACTGACCCGCCATGCTCGGGCCGCTGACGTATCTGGACATCGTGCTTTTCGCGATCTGCTTCGTATCGGGCATCCTGGCGATGTACCGGGGGTTGTCGCGAGAGGTCTTGTCCATCCTGTCTTGGATCGCCGCTGCTGGCGCTGCCGCCTACGTCGGCTTGTTCCAGGGCAAGCTCGCCGAGGACATTGCCCAGCAGATCTCTGGCGGTCAGCAGATCATCGGCAACCAGAAGCTGATCGTACAGATCGGCCTGGGTGGGCTGGTGTTCGTCGTCGTCTTGCTGGTGGTCCATCTTTTCACGTCTCGCATCTCCGACGCAATTCTGGAAAGCCGCGTTGGCCTGATCGACAGGCTCGGCGGCTTTGCTTTTGGTGTCGTGCGCGGCTTCGCCATCGTGCTCGTGGTGTTCCTGCTCTACCACAAGTTCTTCCCCGAGAAGGACCAGCACCAGATCGTAACCAAGGCCAAATCGAGGCCGCTGCTACTCAGCGCCGGCAAGGCCCTGGAGCCCCCGCTGCAGTATTTCTACGATCGCTATCTCAACAAAGCCCCGAACGATCAGAAGCCTGGCTAGTCGCGGCGGCAATGCCACCCGCGGTCTCTAGCCACGAGCCATGTCACCAGCGCATTGCGAGTGCGTCCGCTATGGGACAGACGCAACGGATCCTTGGGATTCTTCCCCTTCCCGGGTTGCATTGGCGGCTTCTTCGTATAAGTGTCACACCTCCTGGCGTTACCCGCCGCCACGGCCCGCGGGATCGCCACCGGCTGGAAATTTGTATGAGACACCGTGCGTTCGGCTACTGCACTTCCGACCGCCGCACATCCGACTGGCGCAAGAGCATCTGCGGGAGACAGGTATGTCTGAGGATGGCTCGGGCGTTGCGGCCGGTTTGCGCGAAAGCTGGCTCGGCGCTCCCCAGGATCAACCGCCCGACAAAGAGTGGGACGACCGCCTGCGCGAGGAGTGCGGCGTGTTCGGCATCATCGGCTATCCCGAAGCGGCAGCCTTCACCGCACTGGGGCTTCACGCCCTGCAGCACAGGGGCCAGGAGGCCGCTGGCATCGTCACCTACGATGGCCAGCAGTTCCACACCGAGCGCCGCCTGGGCCTCGTCGGCGACAACTTCAACAAACCGGAAGTGCTGGGCCACCTCAAGGGCAGCATCGCCGCTGGCCACGTCCGTTACTCGACGACCGGCGCCACAATCCTGCGCAATGCGCAGCCACTTTTTGCTGACCTCGGCACCGGCGGGTTTGCCGTCGCCCACAACGGGAACCTGACGAACGCCAAGACGCTGCGGAAGCAACTCGTCAAAGACGGCGCCATCTTCCAGTCGACCACCGATACGGAGGTCGTCCTTCATCTGATCTCACGCTCGCAGAAGCGGCGCATCGTGGAGCGGCTCGTCGAGGCCCTGCGCCAGCTCGAGGGCTCCTATGCGCTGGTGTGCCTGACCAACGACATGCTGATCGGCGCGCGCGATCCTGTAGGTATTCGGCCACTCGTCATCGGTCGGCTCGGCGATGCCTATGTTCTAGCCTCTGAGACATGCGCCCTCGACATCGTCGGCGCCACCTTCCTTCGTGAGGTGGAGAACGGCGAGGTGGTCACGATCACAAGGGAAGGCGGGCTGGAAAGCCACCGCCCATTCCCCAAACGCCCCGCGCGGCCCTGCATCTTCGAATACATCTATTTCGCCCGCCCGGACTCGATAATGGCCGGTCGCAGCGTTTACGAAATCCGCAAGCGCATGGGCGCCGAGTTGGCGCGCGAGACGGATTGCCCGGCCGAAGTGGTGATCCCGATCCCGGATTCCGGCGTCCCAGCCGCCATCGGATACTCGCAGGCAGCGGGTCTGCCCTACGAACTCGGCATCATACGTAATCACTACGTCGGCCGCACATTCATCGAGCCGTCCCAAAAGATCCGCGCGCTCGGCGTGAAGCTTAAGCACTCCGCCAACCACTCCGTCGTTCGCGGCAAGAGCATCGTGCTGATCGACGACAGCATCGTGCGCGGCACGACCTCCAAGAAGATCGTGGCGATGATGTACGAGGCTGGAGCGCGGGAGGTGCACATGCGCATCGCCTGCCCCGAGATCAAGTTCGGCGATTACTACGGCATCGATACGCCAGACCGCAAACAGCTCATTTCGGCGCAGATGACGCCCGAGCAGGTCCGCGACGAGATCGGTGCAACGAGCCTCGCTTTCCTGTCGGTCGACGGACTTTACCGCGCCCTGGGTGTCGAGAGCCGCGACCCGAAGGCGCCCCAGTACTCCGATCATTGCTTCACGGGCGACTACCCAACCGAGCTGACCGACCTCAACGGCGACACCAGCACGATCGGCACGCAACTTTCTTTACTGAGCGACGTCGGCTGAGCCGGGCCTCGCCCGTCCTTGGTGCGAGCGCCATGCCCAAAGGGGCCGCGTTCGCAGAAGAGGTGCTGGCATGCCCAAGGTGGCATTTACCCCCAATCTTTCCCGGCATGTCGAATGCCCGACGCTCGATGCGCCGGGTGTGACGCTGCGCGAGGTGCTCGACGCGGTGTTCGCCGGGAACCCCCGCCTGCGCGGCTATGTTCTCGACGACCAGGGCGGGCTGCGCCGGCACATGTCCGTCTTCATCGACGACACTCAAGTCAGGGACCGAAAGGCATTGTCGGATCCCGTCGGCCCCGAGTGCCGGATCTTCGTCGCTCAAGCCCTTTCGGGCGGTTGAATGGAGGAGCTACACCATGTCCGGTCGCATCATCGTCGGAACACGCAAAGGCTTGTTCACGATTGCCCGCAGGCCAGCGGCCGGTTGGGATATCGCGAAGGCGGAGTTTCTCGGCGACAACGTCACCTATGCCCTCGCCGACCCGCGCGACGGCTGGCGCTATGCTGCCCTCGACCACGGACATTTCGGCTGCAAGCTCCACCGATCGGCAGGGCCGGATGCCGCCTGAGAGGAATGCGCCGTTCCCGTCTACCCCACCCAACCCGACGGAGAGATCGACAAGGACCCTATGGGCCGGGTCATCGCGTGGTCTCTGTCGAAGATGTGGGTGATCGAGCCGGGCCCCGCGTCAGCCCCCGGGACGCTGTGGACGGGCACTCTGCCGGGCGGACTTTTCCGCTCGACCGACCAAGGTTCGAGCTGGCAGATGATCCGCGCACTATGGGATGAGCCCCGCCGAAAATTCTGGATGGGCGGCGGCTACGATCTGCCTGGCATTCATTCGATATGCGTCGATCCGCGCAACGCGGCGACGCTTCGGGTCGGCGTGTCGACAGGCGGCGTGTGGATCACAAGGGACGACGGGGCAAGCTGGGAGATCTGCGGCAAGGGAATGCGCGCGGACTGGGTGCCGCCCGATATGGCGTTCGAGCCCAACGCCCAGGACGTGCATCGTCTCGTGCAATCCGCCGACCCGGAGGAGTTCTGGGTACAGCATCACAACGGCATCTTCCGCTCCACCGATGCCTGCGCGAGCTTCACGGAGATCGAGGATGCCGGCCCCTCCCGTTTCGGCTTCGCGGCCGTGGCACACCCCACAGATCCCCGGACCGCGTGGTTCGTACCGGCCATCAAGGACGAGCGGCGGGTCCCCGTCGATGGACGGCTCGTGGTGACGCGGACGCGCGACGGCGGCAAGACGTTCGACGTTCTGTCAAAGGGCCTGCCGCAGACCCACGCCTATCACCTCGTTTATCGCCACGGCCTCGCGATCGACCCGGTGGGTGAGCGCCTGGCGATGGGCTCCACCACCGGCGGCTTATGGGTGAGCGAGGACCAAGGCGACAACTGGACCTGCATCTCGCGCGACTTGCCACCGATCCACAGCGTTCGTTTCGCATGACACGGTTCGCGGTGGCGATCACAGCTCGTCGCGCAGCCGGTAAAGCTCGCCGACGAGGGCGTCGACATCATCGATGCGAGTAGCGGGGCTCATCAGCGCCAGCCGCAGCCAACGCTTGCCGAGCGCCTCCGCCGTCGAGATGTAGAACGCGCCATCGCGCGTCAGGCGGCGGCGCAATTCGAGTTGCAGCTCATCGGGCCCTTCGAGACGGAAGCAGACGATGTTCGATTGCGGCAGGGCTGCTACCTCGATACCCGGCTTATCGCGCAGGAGGGCCGCCGCGGCCTGAGCCAGATCCGTCTGCCGCTCGATCGTCGACGCGATGGCGCCCTCCCCTTCGCAGGCGACCGAAAAGAAAACCTTCAGACCGAGCGCCGCCTTCGTGCACTCGACCGTCCAATGGATGGAATCAAAGCCTGGCTGGTCCTTGTCGTGGAACAGATAGCTCGCCTCCTCGCTGAAGGCATGATCGAGCGCTTGCGCATCCGCCACGAGGACGGCAGCACACAGCGTCGAGGAACCCAGCATCTTGTGGGCGTCCCACACCACCGATTGGGCAAGCTCGATACCATCGAGCAATCCACGCAGGCGGACCGACACCAGAGCGGAGGCGCCGTGCGCACCGTCCACATGCAGCCACACGCCGTGATCACGGCACACCATGGCGATCTCGCGTAGCGGATCGTAGAGGCCCAGCGCCGTACTGCCGGCTAGTGCCACCACCGCGAGAGGTGTTCGCCCTTCGTCGCGGAGGCCGGTCAGAAATGCGGAAAGCTTCGCGTGGTCCATCCGCCCGAGCTCGTCGGCTGGTGCATGACGCACGGCACGTTGGCCAAGCCCCATGATACCGGCGGCTCGCGCGATCGAGTAGTGGCTCGCAGGCGAGCAAACCAGCACCAGATCCGCGGGCGATCCTTCCTCCCAGGCTCGCGGCGCGATCCGCGCTCGGGCGGCGAGCAGGGCCGTCAGGTTGGCGAGCGAGCCGCCGTGAGTGAGCACGCCGCCGCCCGCCCCTTTGGTCGGCGCCCAACCGACCTTCTCCCGCATCCAGGCGACGACGGCTGCCTCCACCGCCGCTGCGGCCGGCCCCATCTCGTAGATCGCCATCGCATTGTTGGTGAAGCCGTCGATCAATGCCGCCAGTGCGCTGTGAGGAATGGGAGCTGCGACTTGATGGGCCATGTAGCGGGGATGGCCGAGCTTCGTCGATGCCGCGAGATATTCGCCGAGGAACCGCTTCAGCCTGGCCCCCTGCAGCCCGCCATCCCGGATCAGCCCGACCAGGTCCAGATCCTGGCTCAGTTGCGCCAGCGGAGGTTGCTCGAGGACCGGGCCATCGCGCCGTTGCGCCCCAGCAGCGAAACCCTCGAGCGCATCCAGAACCAGCTCGCCGTCTTTCCTGAATGTCATTTAATGTCCCTAGTGGCCGGTCGCGCCAAAATCGCACCATAGCCGCAACCGCCTTCCGATCTTGGCGCGACACGAGGGTCACTGGAATCAACCCTGGCTCAGTGAGGCCTCGCCATCCATTCAGACCTTGGCCAGAGCGGTGTCGCTCTGCGGCCTGCGATGTCCTCCCCGGATCCTCGCGTCGATCAGCAATAAAGCGACCCGCCCTGCTGCTGGCGCATGGCTGCGCCCATCCCGCGGCACGGTATGACGCTTTGCGACACGGCGGGCGCGTGTTAGCGCTCGAACGACCTCCCATCAGCCAGACCCATAGTTAGTCCATATGAACTCGAAGCGCTTCGACGGACGTATCGCGCTCGTAACGGGTGCCACGCGCGGCATTGGCCACGCCATCGCCCTCCAGCTTGCCCGTGAAGGCGCCCATGTCATCGCAGTGGGCCGCACACAGGGAGCGCTCGAGGAACTCGACGACGAGATCAAGGCGGCGGGCGGCACGGCTGCAACCCTGGTCAAGCTCGATCTGCGCAAAGGCGCGGAGGTGGATGCCCTGGGGCCCACGCTCTACGCCCGTTGGGGCAGGCTCGACGTCCTCGTGGCCAGTGCCGGTGTTCTAGGGCCGCTCACGCCGATCGGCCACCTGTCGAACGCGGATTGGGGCGAAGTGATCGACGTCAACCTCACCGCCAATATGCGCCTGATCCGCACCCTGGACCCGTTGTTGCGCCAGTCCGATGCCGGCCGCGCAGTGTTCCTGACCTCTGGCATCGCCACCCGCCCACGCGCCTACTGGACAGCGTATGCGGTCTCCAAGGCGGGCCTGGAGGCGCTCGTCAAATGCTACGCAGGCGAGATCGCGAACACGGCAGTGCGCGCCAACATCGCCAATCCCGGTGCGACCCGAACGGGAATGCGGCAGAAGGCTTTTCCCGGCGAGGACCCCAGTACGCTGCCGACGCCTGACGAGCAGGGCGCCAGGATCGTCGAGCTGGCGCTGGCGAGCGTCACGGCCAACGGACAGGTCTTCGACCTCGGCAGGCCCCGCGCATGACCCTCCTCTCCGAGCTCGAGACCTCCTCCCGCCTGCGCAATCTCAAGCGGCGGGTGCGGGGCATCTTCTCGGGCGCGGAGGAAGGCGAGCGCGGCCGCATCGGTCTCGGCATCTTCTTCATGGTGCTCGCGACCTCGCTGTTCCCGTTCATGAACGGTGCTGTGATCCTGCTGTCAGAGCGCTATGCGTCGGACCAGATCATCTGGGCGCGCGTCACATCGCATCTCGTATTCATGGGACTGTTGATCCTGCCGCGCGAGGGGCTGGGCATCCTGTATACGCGCCAGATCAGTGCGCAGGTGAAGCGGTCGGCAGCGCAACTGTTATCGACGAGCTTCTACTTTTCTTCCGTCAAATACATGGGCCTGGCGCAAGCGACCTCGATCAGCTTCACGACGCCGTTCATCGTGACGCTGCTGGCCGTGCCGATCCTTGGCGAGCGCATTCTGCGCCACCGCATCATGGCGATGGTGGTCGCCTTCGTGGGCGTGCTGATCATCATGCGGCCGGGCTCGAGCGTGTTCCACTGGGCATCCGTCGGCATTCTGTGCTCGGCGTTCTTCTACGCGCTCTATCAGGTCTACACACGCGGCGTCGCAGCCCACGACCGGCCGAGCACCTCCGTGATCTACTCTGTGCTCATGGCCACCGTCGTGATGTCGGTCGTGATGCTGTTCCGCTGGAAGACGCCGGAGAGCTGGTACGACGTCGGCCTGATGTGTTCGCTCGGCATTTTCGGCGGCCTCGGCCACTGGAGCCTGGCCAAGGCGATGACCTATGCGCCAGTCAACGTCGTCTCGCCGTTCCAGTATTGGCAGCTGATCGGCGCCGTCATCATCGGCTATCTCATCACGGGCTATGTACCCGACATCTATGTCTGGCTTGGCGCCGTCCTGATCATCGCCGCCGGCCTTTATCTCGCGTGGAAGGACACACGGATCAGGAAGCCAGACCCCGCCCTCATCGCCGCCCCCGCGGCAGGCTCGGATCAGAAGTCTACCACCATCCCGTCGTAGGCCGGCTCGACGTTTGCCGGCAATTCGCGGCGCAGCTTCTCGTAGTCGAGGTCGATGTGCAGGTGGGTGAGGATCGCCCGCCTCGGCTTGACCCGCGCGATAGCCTCCAGCGCCTGCCCGACGGTCCAGTGGCTCGGGTGGGGCATATAGCGCAACGCGTCGACGATCCACAGATCGAGACCTTCGAGCAACGGTAGCGAGGCCTCCGGCAAGCCGCTGATGTCGGGAGAGTAGAGCACGTTGCCGAAGCGAAAACCGAGCGAGCCGATGTCACCGTGATGCTGCAGTACGGGTATCGCCTCGACGCGCCCGCCTTCGCCCTCGATGCCGATGGGGTCGTTGCCCTCGATGTCGTGCCCGCGCAGGATCGGCGGATAGGTGCTGCCGAGCGGCGTCACGAAACAATAATTGAAGCGGGCGAGCAGGCTGTCCCGCGTTATGGGATCGAACCAGACTGGCACGCGGCGCTTCATCGTATAGGCGATCATGCGCAGGTCGTCGATGCCGTGGGTGTGATCGGCGTGGTCGTGGGTGTAAAGCACGCCGTCGATGTGCCGCGTGCCAGCCGCGATAAGCTGCTCGCGCAGATCCGGTCCCGTATCGATCAGCACCGTCGTCGTGCCTTTGCCCGAGCGGCGCTCCACCAGTGCTGCCGAACGGCGGCGACGGTTTTTCGGGTTCTTCGGATCGCACTGGCCCCAGTCGCCGCCGACGCGGGGCACACCCGTCGAAGACCCGCACCCCAGGATCGTCAGCCGATAGCTCATGTCGCGCACCCATCTGGCGCCAGCGCGCGCGGCACCTTGGTGAACAACCGGAAGAAATTCCGCGTCGTCGCATCGGCCATGTCTTCCGGCGAGATGCCCCGCGAACGCGCAATCGATGCCGCCGTGTGGACGACGAGGCCAGGCTCGTTGGTGCGGCCGCGAAACGGCTCAGGTGCCAGGAACGGCGCGTCGGTTTCCACAAGGAGGCGGTCGAGCGGCACCGCCATTGCAACCTCCCGCAGCGCGTCTGATTTCTTGAACGAGACGACGCCGGAAAAAGACACGTAGAGACCGAGCGCGATGGCGTGCTGCGCCAGCTCGAGTGAGCCTGTGTAGCAATGCAGGATCGCGGGGAACGGACCGCCCGCGGCGTGCTCCTCGGTCAGAATTCGCGCGGTGTCGGCCTCCGCGTCGCGGGTATGGATCTCGAGGGGCAGGCCCGTGATGCGGGCTGCGCGGATGTGGCGCCGAAACCCCTCGGCCTGGTTCTCGGGCGCGCTCTTCTTGTAGAAATAATCAAGCCCCGCCTCGCCGATGGCGACGATCTTGGGATGCGCGCTGAGCCGCACGAGTTCGTCCGTCGTGACGTCGGTCTCCTCGTCGGCCTGATGGGGATGGGTGCCCACCGAGCAGAACAGATTGTCGTGCGGGGCGACGATGTCGAGCAACTCCGGCAGCCGGCGCACACGCGTCGAGATCGTCACCATGACGCCGACGTCCGCCACAGCAGCACGCGCGAGCAGACCTTCGCGGTCGGCCGCGAGCTGCGGGAAATCGAGATGGCAATGGTGGTCGATGAGCATGGGCGGGGCCGCTCCGGGTGAATGAGCCGGGTAGCGCGGAACCACCCGTTTGTCGAGGCAGGTGGTGACGATCGGGGAGCTTGTGGCCTCCGCTTCGGGTATGAGCCTCCCACTATAAGCACACCCAGCAGGTCGGGCTGAGCCGTTTGCGAAGCCCGACGAGACGGCGCGGCCCGACCTACGCCCCCTTGGCCTTCTTCGCCTGCTTTGCCGCCATCGCGGCCTTCGTCGCCTCCTTGGCGGCCTCGGCCTCGGGGTCGATGTAGCGCGGGAAGACGCCTTCGGGCGCGGGCAGCGTCGTGCCGGGCTTCAGGCGGCCGGCCTCGCCCAGCGCCGCGAACGAGCGGGAGACCGCCGGAACAGATAGCAGATCGAGCAGCTTGGCTGTTGAAACGGGCATGGCTGGCTGCGCGAGGATCGTGATCTGGCGAACGACCTCTGCCGTGACGTAGAGAATGGTGCCGCGCCGCTCCTCCGACAGCGATTTGTCGAACGGCTTCTCGCCCGCGAAATAGCGGTCGCCCTCGCCGACGAGCGCCCAGGCCGCATCGAGCCATGCCTTGATGCCCTGGCGGTCCATCGCGGCACGCGCCGTCGTGTACATGCCATCGGCCTGCGCCAGGATGGCCTTGTCAGCGTCGGTGAACGGCCCCGGCGTCGGCACCATACCGCCGAAATTCTTCGCGATCATCGACAGCGAGCGCTGGGCGAGGTTCCCGAGGCCGTTGGCGAGGTCCGCGTTGATGCGGTTCTTGATCATCTCCGGGTCGTAGGAGCCGTCCTGCCCGAACACCACCTCACGCAGGAAGAAGTAGCGCGTCTGGTCGACGCCGTAGGCCTTCACCAGATCGAAGGGATCGACGACGTTGCCGACCGACTTCGACATCTTCTCGCCCTTGTTGAACAGGAAGCCATGCCCGAACACGCGATTGGGCAGCGGCAGCCCCGCCGACAGCAGGAACGCGGGCCAGTAGATCGCGTGAAACCGCACGATGTCCTTACCGATCACGTGCACGTCGGCTGGCCAGTAGTGGTTTCTCTCGCCACCTGCCGCACCGTTCAAAATGCCCGTGGCCGTCACGTAGTTGTTCAGCGCATCGACCCAGACGTACATCACATGCCCCGGCGCACCGGGAACCGGGATGCCCCAATCGAGCGTGGTGCGGGAAACGGCGAGATCCTCGAGCCCGCTCTTCACGAACGCCACGACCTCGTTGCGCCGCTCCGGCGGCAGGATGAAATCGGGATGCTTCTCGTAGTGCTCGAGCAGCGTCTTCTCGTAGGCCGACAGGCGGAAGAAGTAGGTCTCCTCCTCCGTCCACTCGACAGGGGTGCGCGTCGGCGTGGAAATCCGCACACCGTCCACCACCTCGGTCTCGGTCTCGCGATAGAAAGCTTCGTCCCGCACCGAGTACCAGCCGGCATAGTTCTTCTTGAAGATGTCGCCGTTCTTCTCCATCCGGCGCCACAACTCCTCGCACGCCTCGTAGTGGCGCGGCTCGGTGGTGCGGATGAAATCGTCGTTGGAGAGGTTCAACGATGCAGTCATCTCGCGGAAACGCGCCGAGTTGCGGTCAGCCAGCACACGGGGCTCGAGCCCCTCCTTCTGCGCGGTCTGCTTCATCTTGAGCCCGTGCTCGTCCGTCCCCGTCAGGAAGAACACGTCCTTGCCGGACAGCCGCTCGAAGCGGGCGATGGCATCGGTCGCGATCGCCTCGTAGGCGTGACCGATGTGGGGAACGCCATTGGGGTAGGAGATGGCAGTCGTAATGTAGAACTTCTCGCGTCCGGCCATGGCGGATCATCCTCGTCGTCAATCTGCGGTGAGACGGTGCTCTGAGCGCGCTCTCCAATGAGCGCCCACGACACGCATCACATTCGGACGCTTCCGGGCGGAAGGCGAACGGGATGAGTTGTATCAAACATGCAAAATCCAGTATCGGGAGCGGGGCCTCCGCTCACCTTCGCGAGGCATCCTGCAAGCGGGCAAACGTCTCCAGAATCAACGTTTTGCGATCCAGGTTCAGCGCCACGGTCTCGGCCTTTTTGGCGAGCAGTGTTTCCCACAGCTCCGCCCAGGTGGCAAGTCCGTGCTCAGGTATCAGCCGCTCAGCGAGCCGCTGATCTTCCCCCCCGGCGCCGCCGACCGCGCGCAGCCGGACGAGCCGCGCGACCGTATCCGTCAACAGCTCGAACACCTGCTCGAAGCGCTGCTCGGCCCCGCTGCCCGTGATCTGGTCGGCAAGCCCATGAACCTCTCCCCAATCGAGCCGCGGCAAAGAGGCGATCACACCCCTCAGCTTGCCGTGAAGACCCAACCCTTCCGAACGCGACAGAGCGAGCAGCCGGCGGACGCTACCCTGCGCATTCTCCACGAGCATCGGCCATTGCTTACCGTCGATCTCGGGACCATCCGATGCCGCAATGGCGCCACCAGCCGCCCGCCTCAAGTCGGCCTCACCAAGTGGGGCCAGCTCGATGCGCCGGCACCGCGAGCGGATCGTGGTGAGTAGCCGGCCCGGCTCAGAGGAGATGAGCAGGAACAGCATTCGAGGCGGCGGCTCCTCCAGTGATTTCAGCAGCGCGTTGGCGGCAGGCCCGTTGAGCTCGTCGGCCTGATCGACGATCACGACCCGCCACGACCCGATACCTGCCGAGTGCGACAGGAAAGATCTGATGCGACGCACCTCGTCGACCGAGATCACGGTGAGAAAGCGCTTGGCCTTGGCGTCCCAGGGACGGCGGATGACGAGAAGCCCAGGATGGGAAAGCGCACGCACCTGCCGGGCTGCAATCGTATCGGGTCCCATATCGAGCGGGCCGGGCCCGCGTCCGCGCTCATCCTCCCTCGCCAGCACGTGCCGCGCCATGCGGTAGGCCAGCGTCGCTTTGCCGATGCCTTCGCGCCCGCAGATCAACCAACCATGATGGATGCGCGCGCCCGCAAAAGCCTGCGCGAACGCGGCCTCGGCAGCATCGTGGCCGAACAGCTCCATCGTATGCCGAGGATGGGGAAACCCCTCGAGCCGATCGGCCTCCGGCAGCTCCTCCACCTCTTGCAGGACCGGCGCGCGTGCCATCACGCGCCCCGCCCGCGCATCAGCCGGGCATCCACGTGTCCGCGGATCTCGCGTGCCAGATCGTCCACCGACTTGAAACCGTCGACAACCACGCAGCGCACAGGATCGGCGCGTGCGATCCCGAGAAAACCTTGCCGCAAGCGCTCATGATAGTCGGTCGAGCGCGCCTCGTAACGATCGGTCGCCGCCGCCCCCGCACGCCGGCTGGCGACCCGCGCAAGCCCCACTACCGGGTCGAGGTCGATCACGATGGTGAGGTCGATCTGCGTCTCCGCCACAACCATTTCGTCGAGCTTGTCGAGGAGTAGACTGGACAGGCCCCCGACGACGCCCTGATAAACCCGCGTCGAATCGCAAAAACGGTCGCAGATCACCCAGCGGCCACGATGCAGCGCCGGAACGATCAGCTCCTCCAGATGATCTGCGCGAGCGGCATTGAAGAGCAGCGCCTCGGCCAGTTGACTATGGCCCGGCACGTCGGGGGCGAGCAGCAGATCGCGAATGCGCTCGGCGAGCGCTGAGCCGCCGGGCTCACGCGTCACTGTGATTTCGAAGCCCCGGCTCTCCAGATGCTCGGCCAAAAGACGGGCCTGCGTGGACTTGCCAGTACCTTCCCCGCCTTCCAGCGTTATGAAACGTCCCCGCGCCATTGGCTCCCAGTCACCTTCACACACCAGTCACCTTCACACACCTGTTGCCGCAGCGGCCGGCAGGACCCTGCGAGCGGCCAGCGCGAGCCGAATAGTCGAAGCCGACCGCCTCAGCGCCGGACCAAGCGGAACGCCAGGTGGGCAAGGCTGTCAAGCCCGCGACGAACGATGCCGCCTTGGCCGACATCCTCGGCTGCATACAACGGTACTTCCTGCATGGCGTTGGTCGTGCTCGTCACCCGCAGGCGGGCGACCTGTGTGCCCTTGGTGACAGGCGCCCTCAGCGGCCCGGCATAGACGATCTCGCCACGAAGCCGCTGCGAGGCGGGATATCGCGGCAGCCAGACGTTGACCTCCCCTTCCCCGACCAGCGGAACATAGAACGCGCTGCCACCGAAAACCCGCGCCCGCCCGACCACTTCATTGGCCTCGTAGAGCTTGAACTGCCCGATGTTCGTCGCGCCCCATTCGAGCATCCGGCGAACCTCCGAGCGGCGCTCGGCTTCCGTCTCGGCCCCGGTGACGACGATGATGAGACGCCGCCCATTGCTCTTGGCGGTCACGACCACGCCGTAGCCGGACTGTTTGAGGTGGCCCGTCTTCATTCCGTCGACGTTTGGATCAGCGAATACATGCGGATTGCGGTTCAAGAAGCGGTGCCGCCGATACAGGAACTCCTTTTGGCCGAAAAAATGAAAATACTGGGGAAACTCAGTCATGATGTGGCGGGCAAGACTGGCGATTTCCCGAACCGTCATCAGATGATCGGGGTGATAGAGCCCCGTGGAGTTGCGGAACTGGGATTTTTCGAGCCCGATCCGCCGCCCCTCCTGCTCCATCAGCCGAGCGAACGCATCCTCGTTACCGGCAATACCCTCCGCAATCGCCATCGCGGCGTCGTTGCCGGACTGGACGATGATGCCCTGTAGCAATTCCTCCAGCCGCACCTTGGTGTTGACCGGCACCATCATGGCCGCCGTGCCGGACGGCGCGCCGCCGCGGCGCCAGGCGTTGACGCTCATCACGAATTCGTCGGTGAGCTGCAGCTTGCCTTCCTTCAGCAGTCGGAAGGCGATCGCCAACGTCATCAGCTTGCTCATGCTGGCCGGCGGCACCAGCACATCGGCGTTGTGCCGATAGAGAACACCGCCGGTATCGCCGTCCATCATCAGGGCGTGCTTGACCTTCGGCGCGAAATCCTTCGGCTGCCCCTGGGCGCGAGCGCTCCCGATGCTGCATGCAGCCACGACGGCTAGCATCAGCACGATAGCGCAAAAACGTGTGGTCGAGCCCTTCACTGGCGCCGATGCGCGCCCCAGGACCTTCGACCGTGCCGGCAAGATCATGGCAGGTCCGTGCGGCTCCCTGTCGTTGAAGCCGGCACTATCGATGCATCGTCGAACCTGCGTCAACCAGATCATGCCTTAGGTGAGTACCGAACCCACACTTTCTCAGCCACCAGAGGTTCCGAAATCTTGATAACGACGGCCTCCCCGGGTCGGAAACATATACCACGCGTCAAGCGCCTCGAGTTTCATGCCTCGCCGGCGCGCAATGCCGCATCGAGCCGCGCCATATCGGCGGGCAGCGGACTGTCGAAGGCCAGCCGCTTGCGCGTCACGGGATGCACGAAGCCCAGATGCGCACCATGCAGCGCCTGGCGTCCGAGATCCTCGAGCGCCTGCCGCGCTGCCGTGCCGAGCCGTCTGGCGCTGGCGGCAAAGTGTGAGCCATAAACCGCATCGCCCATGATCGGATGCCCGATGTGCGCCATATGAACCCGAATCTGGTGCGTCCGCCCGGTCTCGAGCGTGCACCGTATCCGACAGGCGATCGGCTTGCCGCGTGGATCGTCGAAACGATCCTCGACCTCGTAGTGCGTCACCGCGTGCCGGCCGTCCTCGGGCCTGGTCACCGCGATCCGCGTGCGCGCCTTGGTGCTGCGGGCGAGGGCTGCCTCGATGCGTCCGCGCATATGCGGCGGCCCACCCCAGGCCAGCGCGAGATAAGCCCGCGTCAGCCGCCCGTCGATGCCGTGCGCAGCGAACTGCTCGGAAAGCCCGGCGTGGGCCTTGTCAGTCTTCGCCACGACGAGGAGACCGGAGGTGTCCTTGTCGAGGCGGTGGACGATCCCCGGGCGCCGCACCCCGCCGATGCCCGACAGGCTATCCCCGCAATGAGCGAGCAGAGCATTGACGAGCGTACCGGTGGCATGGCCCGCGGCCGGATGGACGACCAGACCCGCGGGCTTGTCGATCACGATGAGGTGCGCATCCTCGTAGACGATCGCGAGCGGCAGCGCCTCCGCCAGCGGAGCCGCAGGCTCGGGCTCCGGCACCACCACGGCGATCGACCATCCAGGTTTGACCTTGATGCCGGGCTCCTCTAGCGTGCCGCGTGCGTCGCTGACGGCGCCGGCCCTGATCAGGGCCTGAATTCGGGACCGGCTGAGGCCCTCCAGGCGAACCGCCAGGAACAGGTCGAGGCGCGTGCCACCGTCGCCCTCGCCAACCTCGTGCCGCTGGTCTCCCGGTTCGGGCGTCTGGCTCCCGTTCGTCATCGCCCGCCAGCCTTCCTCGAGAGCCCAGCCGACATGACCGAGCCTGCCGTCCCCCCGATGCCCAATGGACCCGGCGTCCGGGCCTTGAAATTCGCGGTCGTCGCGATGGCTATCATGATCGTCGTGGGTATCCTCGTCGTGATTGGTCGCATCGTCTATCTAGCCAACCAGCGCGGTACGCAAGGCTCATCGACGACCGCCACCAGCGCACGGCTCTCCGCCCAGGCCCAGCTCGCGCTGCCGGCCGGCGCCAGCATCCGTCAGATCGCGCTGTCCGGCGACCGTCTGGCCATTCACTACGACAGCCCGGCCGGCGCTGCCATCGCCATCCTCGATCTTGCGTCCGGCACCGTACTGTCCCGCGTTCAGGTCGTACCCGAGCTGCCGCGGTAGAGCTGCCCGCGACCGCGCGCGCCTTGTTGGCCATCCCCCCGCGTGTTAATCCGCCCGTGCGTCGCCGCCGCGTCCTGCAATCGACCCGCGCGACGCCACCCATCGGACAGCGTCCACGACCTTATCGGCCCCAATGCCGGAGCACGCCCCAATGCCTGCGACCCCGACCACCGCATCCGCCTTCTTCTCCCGCTCGCTCGCGCAGGCCGATCCCGAACTCGCCGAGGCGGTGGGTCTGGAGCTCACCCGCCAGCGTGACGAGATCGAGCTGATCGCCTCGGAGAACATCGTCTCAAAGGCGGTGCTGGAGGCCGCCGGTTCGTGCCTGACCAACAAATACGCCGAAGGCTATCCGGGCCGGCGCTACTATGGCGGCTGCCAGTACGTCGACATCGCCGAGAACCTCGCCATCGAACGCGCCAAGAAGCTGTTCGGATGCACCTTCGCCAACGTGCAGCCGTCCTCGGGCAGCCAGGCCAACCAGGGCGTATACATGGCGCTCGCCAAGCCCGGCGACACCATACTGGGACTATCTCTCGCCGCAGGCGGACACCTCACCCATGGCGCGTCCGTCAATCAGTCGGGCAAGTGGTTCAAGGCCGTCTCCTACGGGGTCGGGCAACACGACCACCGCATCGACCTCGACGAAGTGCGCAAGCTTGCCCACGAGCACAAGCCGCGCCTCATCATCGCGGGCGGCTCGGCCTATCCCCGCCAGATCGACTTTGCCGGATTCCGTAAGATCGCCGACGAGGTCGGTGCGCACCTGTGGGTGGACATGGCGCATTTTGCAGGCCTCGTCGCCGGCGGCGCTCATCCCTCCCCTTTCCCGCACGCCCACGTCGTGACCACGACGACGCACAAGACACTGCGCGGCCCGCGCGGCGGCCTCATCCTCACGGACCACGAGGATATCGCCAAGAAAGTAAATTCGGCGATTTTTCCTGGCATCCAGGGCGGCCCCCTGATGCATATCATCGCGGCCAA
>CAMAYR010000070.1 GCA_945862355.1 Devosia equisanguinis
GAAGTCCGTGCCCTTGCCGGTCTCGTTACCGAGGCCCTGGTCGGAGATGACGATCGAACCGTTGACCCAGAGGCGCTCGGAGATCCGACGGCGGACGTCGTCCGGCATCTCGACCCGCTCGAGGGCGTCCGTAGCATCGGATGGCGGCCCGACACGTTGCGGCACAACCCGCTCGCCGCGGCGCACCGGGCCACGCCCTTCGAGCGTTTCCGCACCTGCAAAGTTCTCGGGTACCGTCACGGCCTTCCAGCTGATGCGACCGGTTGTGGTGTCGGCCGACATCGCCTGAAACACATGCGTACCGACCGGCTTGCCGGGCTCCTTGAAGGTCACGGGGGCCTCGAAAAGCGGCATCATGCCTTGCCGCACCAGCACCTTGCCTTCGCGGCGGCTGACGAACACGGCGATCGGCTCGGTGCCACGGTCGGCAACCTTCACCGCTGCCTCCGCGTCTGCCACGGCATCCTCGGCATCGCGCGAGGCTTTGGCAGCATCGTAGGCGGCCCTGTTGCGCTGTGCATCCTGCGTGATCGCCTCGGCGAGACTGCGCTCGGCCTCGGCAAATTGCGGCTCGAGCGCAGCCCGCGCGTCGCCCTCGGCCGCTGCATGCCGGGCCTTGATCTGCTCGGAAGCCGTGCGTGCTGCCCGCAATGCAGCGGCGGCGGCATTCGCTTCGGCCGAAGATCGCAGCGACGCTTCCAGCAGCTCCTTGTTCGCGCGGATAGCCGCGACGAGCCGCGCGCGCGCATCCTTGCGTTCCTGCGCGGCCTTCTCCATCGGATTGAGAAACCGCGTGGCCACATGAGCGACCGTCTCGGCGCCCTCTGCGGCTGCGAGGCGAACTGGCGAGGAGGTTTCCCCGGGACCGCCAGCGCGCGGCACGCCGGCCTCGCCTTCAGGGACCGCAACCATCAACGGTTCTGGAAGCGCCTGATGGGCGAAGACAGTTGCCTGCGGCTCGTGCGGTGCCACGATCACCCGCATGCCCATCCGGCTCATGGCAAACAGCTTCGCCGCTACCGGATAGGGCATTCGGATGCAGCCCGCCGAGGCCGGGTAACCTGGCAATACGCCCGCGTGAAGCGCAATGCCGGACCAGGTGATCCGCTGCATGTACGGCATAGGCGCGCCGCTGTAGATGTTGGACACGTGATGCCGGTTCTTCTGGAT
The DNA here is from genome assembly GCA_945862355.1 of Devosia equisanguinis. GTDB lineage: Bacteria > Pseudomonadota > Alphaproteobacteria > Rhizobiales > Hyphomicrobiaceae > CAMDPA01. The sequence goes on from CAMAYR010000070.1 coordinate 1,171, forward strand.
CACGCTGAACACGCCGGTAGGGGTGCGGTGGCCCGCCTTGCCGGTGGAAATCGGGGATCGCATGATCGGCCCGGTGCTGTCGTAGACGGTCATCCGCTGGGCACCCAGCGACACGACCGCCATCAGCGGACCACTCGCCGTGGCCTTAGAGGCGAGCACTTCTTCAGCAGACGGCTTCTTGCCCGCAGCAGCCCGCCGGCCAGTGCCAGGACCGCGCCGCTGCGCGCTCGCGCGGGAAGCGTTGGTCCTTGGCCGGTAATATGACGCCGAGGGTGAATTCCACCAACTCTGGGCCGCGACGGGCGTTGCGCCGAGATGCGGGACGGGAGCCAGCGCGCCGAGCGCAACGACGCTTACCGCTGCCGAAGCGAAAATAATCGGCCGAATGAACTCCATGACTACCGCCTCCTGCATGCAGAACGGACACAATTAGAAAATGCGATGTCCAAATGAATAGCGCGCCCTGAAAGCGTTTTGGTGTCTGCAATGCCACGGCGGCGGGCTGACGCGCGGTAAGACTACATCGGTTGCACACGGCGCAAGCAGGCAGCAACGAGAAAACTGCCCCACAAGGTAAAACCGCCCCCGGTGATGCGGGAGCGGCACAGTGATCGTTCATCGGACGAGTTGCTGGCCCCGAACTGTCGGCGCTCAGAGCTTCTCGAGGTAGCCGATCGGATCGGCAGGCCGCGAGCCCACGCGCACCTCGAAATGAACGAGGGGCTGGTCAGCCAGACCGGTTTTTCCGGCCTTCGCGATCGGCTGCCCGCGGCGCACGCGGTCGCCGCGCTGCACGAGGATCTTCTCGCTGTAGGCATAGGCCGTTACCCAGCCGTTGTCGTGGCGCACCAGAACCAGATTGCCGTAGGTCTTCACCTCGTTGCCGGCATAGGCGACGACGCCACTTTCGGCAGCCAGCACGTCCGTGCCGGCAGGAACGGCGATGTCGACGCCGTCGTTGTGGGTGCCATCGGGACGTGGGCCGAAACCCTGGACGACGCGCCCCCGGGCCGGCCACCGCAGCTTGCCGACCTGAGAGCGAGAGGTTTGGACCGCGTCGGTCAACGTATCGGCGTTCGTAGCGGAGGCCATGCGGCCCAACGGCGCCGGCTCGCTCTGGATACTGTCGGCGCCGTTCAAGAGTTTCACACCTGGTGGCGCCCCACCTGCCGGCACACGCACGATGCGGCTCTCAGGTTGTACCGTCTCGCCGTTGGCGGCCTGAACCGGCGCTGAGCCCGGCTCATTGCCATCAGGCAAGCGCAATACCTGGCCCGGCTTCATGCGAGCGGCGTTAGTGATGTTGTTGATCCGCTGCAGTTCGACGACCTTGACCTTATGGCGCGCAGCGATAGCGTAGAGGCTGTCGCCCGCTTTGACCGTATAGGTGCGGCCGGAGGCGGCACCATCGCCCGCCGAGATGGCCGGCGGCGAAGCCGGCTGTGGCAGCGCGGTCCGGCTCGGCTTGATCTGCGGCTTTTGCCGTTCACCGCTGGCCGGCACGACGAGCTTCTGGCCCGGCTTGATGTTCGGACTCTTTAAATCGTTGGCGGCCATCAAGTCGGAGATCATGACCTTGTGGCGCTTGGCGATGCCGTACAGCGTATCGCCGGCGCGGACCTCGATCTGCCGCCCGCGGGCCCGCTCAGTGACAGGCGGCGCGGGAACAGCCGCTGGAGGAGGCGCAGCCGCGAGCGAGACGGCCGGAGCCGCACGGGGCTCCTGACGCGTCACGGCCATCGCGCGGGGTGCGGGCGGGCCGGCGCTGTCGATCGGGGGCAGGCTCGCCACGTCGACACGGCCGCCCGACGAACGCGTTGGAGCAGCGCTACGGCGCACCGGGGCCGGAGCACTCGAAGGGGGCGGGAGCGAGAACCCGCTGGAGCCGGCGGACTGACGCGCGGCTGCGGTATCGCCGGCGCCTTCGCCCAGCGCGAAGCTCGGATTGTCGAAACATGCTATGCTGGCGCTGCAGCCGGCAGCGGCCACGGCAGACAACATTGCCGCGACAAGACCCCGAAGGCGCGTGTCGCACGACGAGTGCCGGGGGCCATTACGCAAAAGAACTGACATGGAACACCTCTCAACCCACAGTTACCCTTAACCGCCCATAGGTTAAGAATGCTTTAAGAACTGTGGGCTCCCACTACCGGCAACATCCTCGTGCGCAGCAATCGATCGCCGGAACCCCGCTGCCGCTTCCCGACGGCGCAAGGTCCCCACCTTCGCACGAGCACCCGGTTACGCTCGGTACGCCATGATTGTGCGGTTTGGTTGTCCGCAATTGGCCAGAGCTGTGTCTTCGGGTGCTCTGGCCGCTTTCACGCGATTTCCTATTGGCAGGCGGGCAAACTGTGCTCACGTCGCAAACGCGAACCGCCGCTAAACTCAGATGCGACCGGTCCAGCTTTATCGGGAGCGCCGCCCCATCAGGTCCGGCCGCCTCTGCCGCGTCAGCAGCTCGGCCTTATCGCGGCGCCAAGCGGCGATGCGCTTGTGATCGCCCGAGAGAAGCACTTCGGGGATCGCGCGCTCCTCCCATTCGCGGGGGCGCGTGTACTGCGGATACTCGAGCAGGCCAGCTGCGAAGCTCTCCTCACCGAGCGAATCCTGCGAGCCGATCACGCCCGGCAGCAGCCGCACACACGCGTCGATCATGACCATCGCGGCCAGCTCGCCGCCGGAGAGCACATAGTCGCCGATCGACACCTCGCGCAACCCACGCGCCTCGAGCACACGCTCATCCACACCCTCGAAACGTCCGGCGAGAACGATCATGCCAGGGCCGGCGGCCAACTCGGAGGCGAGGCGCTGCGTCAGCGGCTCGCCGCGCGGGGAGACGTAGATGCGAGGCAGATCGGCGGCTTCTGCTGCCGCTGCATCGACGGCGGCGGCGATGACGTCGCAGCGCAGTACCATGCCAGCACCGCCGCCGGCGGGATGGTCGTCGACCGTGCGATGGCGGCCGAGACCGAACGTGCGCAGATCGATCGCATCGAGCGACCAGATGCCCGCACCCAGTGCTCCGCCCACCACGGACGCGGAAAGGGGGCCTGGGAACATGGCCGGAAACAGCGTGACCACCTTCGCGCGCCACGGGGAACGATTGGAGGAAGAAGGGAAATGAGCCACGTGTGCTGGGTTTCCGGTATCGAATGCATCGAGACGATGAGGCTACACCGAACGCTTGGAAGACACCATCACGACAGCTCATCTCGGCGCGGCCGCGCGCATGGGGTGCGGCCTCGGCCAGACGACCTACACCGGACTGCGGTGGTTGGAGCAGGTAGCCAGCTTTGCTAGAAGCTTCGGACTAAGAACAATGGGCTGCCGTTACGGGTCCGCTCGGCCGGTCGGGGAGGCGTTCGGGATGCAATTGAATTACAAGAACAAGGACTTCTGGTCGGGCATCATGCTGCTCGCCATCGGCATCGGCGCCGGCCTTATCGCGCAAGGCTATCCGATGGGTAGCGTGCTGCGGATGGGGTCTGGCTTTTTCCCCACGGTCCTCGCCGGCATACTCTGCGTTTTCGGTATCCTGCTGATCCTGCGGGCGTCGAAGTCCTCGGAGACAATCGAAGGCGGCTGGTCGTTGCGCGCCCTGATCCTCCTGCCGCTTGCATTCGGCATGTTCGGTTTTCTGCTCGATCGGGCGGGCTTCGTGCCGGCTATGCTGGTACTGATCGTCGGTTCCGCGCTCGCCGGCTCGGAATTCCGCCTGATCGAGGTAGTCAGCCTGGCGATACTCCTCACCGTTCTGGGCATCGGGATTTTCATCTACGGGCTCGGGTTGCCGTACCCGATCATCGTGTGGCCGCCCAAGCTCGGCTTCTGAGGCTCGAGCCCACAGACAACCGAACCCGTTAGAACGTTAGAACGACAGTCAGGCCTGCACCATGGATATGTTCGCCAATCTGATCATGGGCTTCGGCGTCGCTCTCACGCTGCAGAACCTGGCATACTGTTTCATCGGCGTCTTCGTTGGAACCCTGATCGGCGTGCTGCCGGGATTGGGACCGCTCGGCACCATCGCGATGCTGCTGCCGCTCACGTTCAACGTACCGCCCGTCGCCGCGCTGATCATGCTCGCCGGCATCTACTATGGCGCGCAGTACGGCGGTTCGACGACGGCGATCCTCGTCAACCTGCCCGGCGAGACCTCCGCCGTCGTGACCTGCCTCGACGGCTACCAGATGGCCCGGCGCGGCAGGGCAGGGCCGGCACTCGCCATCGCAGCTATCGGCTCGTTCGTCGCGGGCACCTTCGGCACGCTGGCAATCGCGATCGCGGGTCCACCGCTGGCGGAGTTCGCGCTGAAGTTCGGTGCGCCCGAGTACTTCTCGCTCATGCTCATGAGCCTCGTGGCGGCAGCCGTGCTGTCGCAAGGGGACATGCTGAAGTCGATCGCGATGGTGGTGCTCGGCTTGCTCGTCGGCATCGTCGGCACCGACGTGAACACCGGGACCCCGCGCTTCACGTTCGACGTGGCTGAACTCAGCGACGGCATCGGCTTCATCGTCCTGGCGGTCGGCATATTCGCCATCGGCGAGATCGTCGCCAACCTCGACCAGAGCGAGGAGCGCGTCGTATTCACCGACAAGGTCAAAAACCTCTTTCCAACCTGGGAGGATCTCAAGGTCTCGATCGCTCCGATCCTGCGCGGCACGGCGCTCGGCTCGTTCTTCGGCATTCTACCCGGCACCGGCCCAGCAGTTGCAGCGTTCGCCGCCTACATGCTCGAGAAGAAGATCTCCAAAACACCTGAGCGGTTCGGTCAGGGCGCGATAGAGGGCGTGGCTGCACCCGAGGCCGCGAACAATGCCGACGCCCAATGCAAGTTCATCCCCATGCTGACCCTGGGCCTGCCGGCGTCCGGCGTGATGGCGCTGATGCTGGGAGCACTCACAATGCAGGGCATCCAGCCCGGGCCCGAGGTGATGACGCAAAGGCCGGAGTTGTTCTGGGGCCTCATCGCATCGATGTGGATCGGCAATCTGATGCTCGTCATCCTCAACCTGCCGCTGATCGGTCTTTGGGTGAAGCTGCTGCAGGTGCCTTATCGCTTGCTGTTCCCCGCGATCATGGCGTTCTCCGCGATCGGCGTCTACAGCGTGAACAATTCCGCATTCGAGATCTACATGACGGCACTTTTCGGCGTGCTCGGCTTCATGTGGGCCAAGCTCGGCTTCTCGATGACGCCGATGCTGCTAGGCTTCGTGCTCGGGCCGATGATGGAGGAGCATCTGCGGCGGGCGATGCTGATGTCACGCGCCGACCCCACGGTATTTTTCACGCGGCCGCTGAGCCTCACCTTCATGATCGCCACCCTGCTCATCCTGCTGATCGTGCTGCTGCCCGCCTTCCAGCGGAACCGGAAAGAGTTGACCGCCGGCGGCTGAGCCGGCTGCAGCTCAAATCCCTCGAGACCAACGGCAAAAGCCGGCTCCCTCGAGGGGCCGGCTTTCAAGTTTCGTGGCCGGTGGCAGGTCGCACGCCTCACCGGCTGCGCCGACCTAGACGGTACATGGGGGTTGCTGATGCGGTTTGAGGCGCCAGAGAAGCAGGAACAGCCAGACCCGTTCCAGATCGAACTTGCGGGCGAGCGTACTCAGTCTCGTGATGGATCGACTAGACCCTGATGGAACCGACTGTGGACGTAGGCGCTTGGGCATGGGCCACTCCATCGTCTGCTCTGAGCTGTCGTCCGGTGATAAACCGGCAAGGCCTTTCGTGTCGGAAAAACAACGCCACGCGCAGGGGCCTGCACGCCGGCTGATGGCGATCCGTCACACGGACTTGGTCGACAGCGGTAAGGGCTGGGGAGCGTGGCGCCAACGGGACGCGCATCGCGATTGTACTTGCTCGTGTGAGCCGAACGACGGTCCCGGCCATTGCCGTCGCTCTGTCGCGCCGTGGATCATGCCCCCGGCACGAGAATGCTGAATTCGGATGAACGTTGTGCAGATGCCGCAAGGCTTCCTGCTCCCGCATTTCCGACGCGCACCCCTCGCCGGCCGCAACGCCGACCGGCTCCAAGCGGTGTAACCGCCGGATGAAGACAACCTAAGCGATTCTCGCAGCAGCCAGATGACAATGTTTCGTACAGAGCGAGGAGCATTCTGCCTCTAATTGATGCAACCAGGCACAGTCCCGGACATCCTCGATCTAACGCTGCAGCGATGGAATCGCGGAGTTCAAGGGTCGTCGTAGAAGGCCACCTGATGCACGAGACGGCCAAGCCAGGGATGGTCGAGCGTCAGCGTGAAGGAGAACCGCGCATCGGTCTCGGAGCGGTGGGTGACGGTGCATCGGCCCGGCGTCAGAAAGCGGGGAAGCGTCAACCTCGACCTGCCGATGCAAAGCGCGTAGCTCTTGCTGCGAAACACCAGACCGCCATCCTCCTCGACGAGCGCCAGTCGCATCAGCAGGCCGAAACCCAGATACTCCTCGAGGCCGGTCGCCCCGGCAAATCGCTTGGCGGACTGGACGATCTGCGGAAACCGCCCGGGGCGCGGATAACAGCGGCTCCACACCTGGCCGCCCATCCGCTCGTCCTCGGTGACGACAACGACAGAGGGGCCGACCGCACCATCCGTGCAAGGCAGCGGTGCGCCGACGATCCGCGCCACCTGCGCAAGCAGCCTGCCCCAGCGCGACAACGCCATGCCGACGACCTCGCCGCGATAGACGATCTGCTCACCGCTCGCCAAGTGTCGCGAGAACCGCCGGCGGATGTCGGCGGGCAGACGTCGCCATCCGGTTTCACCCAGCAGGTTTCGATAGCGATCGTCACTGAGCGGTTGGACGAAGGCAGGGACGAGAGGAAGATGAACTATCTCGGCAGACATCGACGCACCTGCTTCTATTAATTTCTGTCACCAAAGAAACATCAACTCAAACGAATGAACTGCTCTACGGCGACTTCGTGCCGGTTGCAGAAGCACTTTCGCCTCCGGTCGCGGCGTCTTCTGCTGCGAATTCCGGAGACGCTCCCGCCGCCTCTGCGCCGGTTGCGCCAGCAGCCGAGGCAGGCTCCGTACTGGACGCTGCCGGGGCACGGCCGGGTATGTAGCGCACGATCGCCGCGCCGAGCCGCATCAGCATGTTGAGCTTGGGCCGTGGCACGCGGCGCATCTGGCCGGCCCACACGTCGATCATCGAGACGAAGTCGTGCATGTCGCCGATCCGCCGCCGCGCCGTATCGCTCATGAAACGGTCGCTGCCGGCGTCGACCATGCAGGCTTTCAGCATCAACAGCGTGGGGTCGAGCTCGCGCGCCTTCCGGCCTTCCGCGATGCGCGTCACCATTTCCCAAAGGTCGGACTCGGCGGCGAAGAAATCGCGCCGGTCGCCCATCACATGCTCGCGCCGGACAAGTCCCCAGCCGATCAACTCCTTCAGCGAATTCGATACGTTCGATCGCGCCAGACCCAGCGTATCGGCCAACTCCTCCGCCGTCATCGGCTTGTCCGACAGATAGAGCAGCGCGTGGATCTGGCCGACCGAGCGGTTCGTGCCCCATACAGACCCCATCTCGCCCCAGTGCAGCACGAAGCGCTGGACCGCTGGTGGAAGCCTCATCGAATTGGCTGTTATTTCTGTCATGACAGAATATTCACACAGAACCATTCGGCCGTCAAGCAAGCCACCCCTGAACGCCGCACCTTGACGTCGCGCCTGAACCGCGACGCGGTAGGCCTCGCCCGGCGTGCTGCCATCGGCTACTCACACTCATTCCGGCGCTTCCCCACCGGCATCTTCCCACAACACCAACGAGCCTTACCGTGCGCACCGACTTGTTCGACTTCGAGTTGCCCGAGCACCTCATCGCGCTGGAGCCGGCATCCCCGCGCGATTCGGCGCGGATGCTGGTCGTCGAAGCCGCCCCTGCGGCCTTCCAGAACGCCATCGTAAGCGACCTGCCCGCCTTTCTGCGCCGCGGCGACGTTCTCGTGCTCAACGACACCCGCGTCATCCCCGCAGCGCTCGAGGGCACCCGCATGCGCGGCGCGAACCGGGCCCGTGTCGCCTTCAACCTCGTCAAGCGCCTCGACGACAGCGGCTGGCGCGCCTTCGCCCGACCCGCAAAACGCCTCGAACCCGGCGATCGCGTCCACTTCGGCAGCGAAGGCCGCGTCTGCCTCACGGGCACACTCGATGCGACGGTGGAAGCGCGCGGCGATGCCGGCGAGGTGACGCTTCGCTTCGACCTTGCCGGGGTCTTTCTCGATGAGGCCATCGCGGCGATCGGCGAGGTCCCGCTGCCGCCCTACATCGCCTTGAAGCGCAGCGCACGCGACGAGGACCGCGCTACCTACCAGACGATCTACGCTGCCCGCGACGGCGCGGTCGCAGCACCTACCGCAGGCCTCCACTTCACACCGGAGATCTTCGCCCGCCTCGACGAAACCGGCGTCGAACGCGCGTTCGTCACGCTCCACGTCGGCGCCGGCACCTTCCTGCCCGTGAAGGCCGAGGACACCGCCCAGCACAAGATGCACAGCGAATGGGCCGAGATCGACGCGTCCACCGCCGAACGCCTGAACGCGGCGCGCGCGGCGGGCGGCCGCATCGTAGCGGCGGGGACGACGTCGCTGCGCGTGCTGGAAAGCGCTGCCGGGCCGGATGGCGCCATCCGCGCATTCCGCGGCGAGACCGACATCTTCATCACGCCCGGCTATCGCTTCCGCGCCGTCGATGTGCTGCTCACGAATTTTCACCTGCCGCGCTCCACGCTGTTCATGCTGGTGTCCGCGTTCAGCGGATTGGAGCGCATGAAGGCCACCTACGCCCACGCCGTCGCAAACGGCTATCGGTTCTACTCCTACGGTGATGCCTGCCTGCTGATGCGGGCGTGAGGCGGGAGCATTGCGCGCATCCATGGCCGATAGGCGATCAGCTCGCGCGCCCACGCCCACCGTCGCCCCTCACGCTCCCCGACGTCGAGCGGATGGCACGCCTTCGGCATGACGGCCGCGGCCCTCGACCCGCCCTTTGGGCGTGCGCCGTGGGAGGGAGGGTGTGCAGAGGAGGAGGCCCTTGGCACGCTGGTAGTCAAGCGCGAGCCGCGACCCAGCATGGCGGGGAGTTCGTGAGATGGCGCAGTGTCAGAACACCACTCATTCCCCGCGCGCGACGTTACCCCAACCTGCAAAGGGCACGACAAACGCATTTCAATATCCAGCGCGTCATCCTATAAGCTTGCCTCGCACCCCCGCGCGGTCCCAAGCCAAAGAGGTCCGCCGGCCACCGTCAGGGCAACGCCAAGGGAGACAATAGTCATGACGTCATCACGTCGAGCTTTCGTGCAGGGTACACTTGCGGCCTCCGCTGCCGCCACATTGCCGGCGCCGGCCGTGCTCGCCCAGCAGAAAGAAGAGCTCAAGCTCGCCACGTTCGTACCGCCGAGCCATATCATCTATGCGCAGGTTCTGGTGCCTTGGGCCAAGGAGGTGGAACAGAAGTCGGGCGGCCGGCTCACGGTACGCTTGTTCCCGTCGATGCAGCTCGGCGGCAAACCGCCCGAGCTCTACCGCCAGACCGTGCAGGGGATCTCCGACATCTGCTTCACGTTGCCCGGCTACACCTCGGCCGACTTCCCCATGATGGCGCTGACCGAGTTGCCAGGCGCTGCAAAGACCGCCGAAGACGGCACGCGCAAGCTCTGGAGCTACATGGACAAGTTCCTCGTCCGCGACTTCAAGGGCACCAACGTGCTGATGCTGTGGAACGCCGACAGCGCCAGCCTGATGAGCCGCTCGAAGCCGATCCGGACAATCGCGGACATGAAGGGGCTCAAGGTCCGCACGCCGTCGGCCGCACAGTCCGCCCAGATCGAGGCGCTGGGTGCCACGCCGATCGATATGCCCGCGCCGGCGATCTACAACAACCTCGAACGCGGCGTCATCGACGCCACGATGATCCCGATGACGGCCGCCCTCGACTTCAAGCTGATCGAGGTCGCACAGCACTACACCGTCAATGTCCCGCTCGGCCGCTCGCCGTTCCTCGTCGCCATGAACGCGGCCCGCTACGACAAGCTGCCCGCCGACCTCAAGAAGGTGATCGACGAGACCACCGGCCTCGGCTTGAGCCTCAAGGGTGCAGCGACATACGACAAGCAGGCCGAGGCTGCACTGAAGGCCGCACGGGCCCGTCACAACGTGATCGACGTGTCCGACGCCGACGCCAAGAAGTGGCAGGATGCCTTCATGCCCGTCATCAGGACGAAAGCGGCCGAAGCCGACAAGGCCGGGCTGCCGGGCGGCAGCCTCGTGAAGGCGATGGGACTTCTCTGAACCAAGGAGCCCTCTCCCTTCCAACTGGGAAGAGGGCTCACTGTGGGTGCACCGTGGAAAATTCAGAACTGCCGGACGGCATCCTGGGCCGGTTCATGCGGATGCTCGGGCTCACGAGTGGCGCCATCCTGATGCTGCTGATGCTGGGCACCGTCGCCGACGTCGCGTTGCGCTACATTTTCAATGCACCGTTCCGGGGCTCACTGGAGCTGACCGAGTTCGCAATGGCGCTCATCGTTTGGCTGTCGATGGCGTACTGTGGTTGGGTCGGTGGCCATATCGCAGTCGACCTGCTCGACCGGTGGCTGAACCGACCCGCGCTTGCCTGGTTGCCGGCGCTGCTGTCGCTGCTCGGTGCCGGCGTGTTCATGCTGATGGCCTGGCAGATCGTGCTGGAGACGCTCGACACCATGTCGAAGATCTCCAACATGATGCGTATTCCCCATTATCCGTTCAAGTTTGCGGTGGCCTTCGGGGCCGCCATGTTTGCTGTCGTGCTGCTGGTGCAGGCGGCAACGAGTTGGCGCGGCCGGTCCAAGTGAGACGTGTGGGACGTATGGCATGAGTGGACAAGCGATCGGGCTCATCGGCATCGCCGCCATGCTTTTGCTGCTCGCGCTTCGCATGCCGATCGGCATCGCGATGCTGCTGGTTGGAATCGTCGGCTTCGCGGTTCTGAACGGGCCCACCGCGGCGCTGGCGGCGCTGGGGAGCTATCCCTATTCCTATTCAGCCGTCTACGACCTCGCGGTCATCCCGCTGTTCGTCCTGATGGGCAATTTCGCGGCGGCCTCGGGCATGAGCCGCGACCTGTTCGGCGCGGCCTACGCCTGGCTCGGCCATTGGCGCGGCGGGCTCGCCTCCGCCACGATCGTATCGTGCGCGGGCTTTGCCGCCGTGTCCGGCTCCAGCGTCGCCTCCGCCGTCACGATGGGCCGCGTCTGCCTACCTGAGATGGAACGCTACAAATACGACAGCGGACTTTCGGCGGGAACGGTGGCGGCCGGCGGAACACTCGGCATCCTCATTCCGCCCAGCACGGCTTTCATCATCTACGCGATCCTGACCGAGCAATCGATCGGAAAACTGTTGCTGGCAGGCGTGCTGCCGGGCTTGCTTCTAACCGTGCTGTTCGTCATCACCATCATGATCTGGACGCGCATCAACCCGGCGCTCGGGCCGCCGGGTCCGGTCGCCACGCTTGGCGAACGTGGCCGGGCGACGGCTCAGGCCGGTCCGATGTTCGGCGTCGTGCTGGCCTCTATCGGCGGCATTTATGCCGGCATCTTCACGCCGTCGGAAGCGGCCGCCGTCGGCGCGTTCCTCGCGCTGCTATTGGCGCTGTGGCGGCGCTCGCTGACCGGCGGCAAGCTGTCGGAGGTGCTGCTCGAGACCGTGAAGGTCACCGCGTTCGTCTTCCTCATTCTGATCGGCGCGTTCTTCTTCGGACCATTCCTGGCGCTGTCGGGACTGCCCGAGACGATCGCGACGTGGCTGACGAGCCTCGATCTGCCGCGGTTCGTGATCCTGCTCATCCTGATCGCGATCTACATGGTCCTCGGCATGTTCCTGGAAGGCTATTCCATCCTGGTGCTGACGCTGCCGATCGTGATCCCGATCGTGAAGGCGCTCAACTACGACCTCATCTGGTTCGGCGTGATCATGGTGATCCTGCTGGAGATGGGTCTCATCAGCCCACCCGTCGGCATCAACGTGTTCGTGGTCAAGGGGCTGGTGCCGAACGTCTCGATGGGTGCGCTCTTCAAGGGCATCCTGCCGTTCTGGATCGCGATGGGAGTTTGCGTGGCGATCCTGATCGCGTTCCCGGAGATTGCGCTTTGGATCCCCAACGCGATGACGAGATGAAACCCGCCGGGCTTGCCGGCGGGTTGCGCAGAGAGGCCTCCAACTGCCTCCTACTTGTCCAGCAGCCAGCCGAACTCCTCGTTCGCGCGCCGGGTCGTCTCCGCCGTCGGTGCATTGCTATGGGGGAACTGGTCGCGCCATTTGTAGGGTCGGCACGCGTCGATCACGGCGACGGAATGCGTCTGGTCACGGATGATGCGCTTTTCCGGCTCCATGCGCGGATCGGCCCGGCTGTCCCAGGCGCCCTCGATGAACTGGATCGACTGCTTGGGATCGGAGCGCGTACACATCGCCCAGACGAGTTGCTCGAGGTTCGTCACGTCGATGTCCTCGTCGACGACGATGACATACTTGGAGGCATACGCCGAGCCACCGCATTGGGCAGCGACGAACCCCGCCTGTACGGCATGGCCGGGATAGGACTGCTTGACGGCGATGCCGTGCAGCATCCGGCTGCCACCCACCTCGTGGCACCACACCTGCGCGATGTTTGGCACGCCCGCGTTGGTCATATTCTGCTTGATCATCGCCGAGCGCATCACTGATCTGTAGCGCGCCATCTCGTCGGGGCCACCGCCCATCGGCGGCACGCCGAGCATGATCGGATCATTGCGATGGTAGATCGCCACGATGTCGACGACGGGCAGCTCTGCCGAGTGCTGGTAGTGGCCGGTCCACTCGCCGAATGGACCTTCCTTCTGGCGCTTGTCCGGCGTGATGTAGCCTTCGAGCACGATCTCCGCGTTGGCCGGAAACGGCAGTCCCGTGTGCTTGCCGCGCACGAGCTGCTCGGGCCGGCCGCGCATACCGCCGATCATGTCGAGCTCGAACAGCCCATAGGGTGCTTCCGTGCCGCCCGCGAAGAACGCCAGTGGATCGCCCCCGACGATCATCACGATCGGGCAGGCCTCGCCCTTGTCCCAGTATTTCTGACGGTGGATCGTACCGTGATGCCCCGGCGCCATCGAGATTCCGATGGTATTTCGCGAGTGCACCATGCCGCGATAGGAGCCGCCGTTGTACCACTTGTCGACAGGATCGACGGTCACGGAGTAGGTGCCCGTGCCGATGTAGCGGCCGCCGTCATGGGGGTGCCAGATCGGCGAAGGGAATTTGTAGAGGTCGACCGCCTCGCCCTCCATGACGTTCTCGAAGATAGGCCCCGTCTCGACGATCTCGTGGGGAATGTGGTGAGGCTTGGACAGGTAGGCCTCACGATAGGCCTCGGATAATTCGAACTTGTCGAGACCATCAGGAAGACCGAGCGTGAAATTGCGCCTCTTGCCCGCGAACACGTTCATCAGCACGCGAAAGCCCTTCGGCGAGCCGGGGACCTCATCGAACACCACGCATGGCCCATCCTCGAGACGCAACACTGCCTCGGCGGCCAACCCGATCTTGTCCTGCCAGTGCGCACCCTTGACGTGACGAACCTCGCCCATGCGCTCCGCGATGGCGAGCCATTCGCGCAGGTCGCCGTAGGCGAAGCTGGCGGTGAAGTTGCGTCGATTGTCGTCTGCCATTCCGATATTCCTCCGCAGACTGCTTCTCGCGTCAGCCGAAATTCATTCGATCCCCTGCTGAAAGATGCATCGTGCGCATTCGCGCTGATACATCCCGCGCCGGGCTATTTTTTCTTCTTGCCCATTCCTTCAGGTGCCAGGATCGGCTTCACTTTCGCGAGCAGACCGGGCGGCGTATTGAGCGTGTCCTGCACGACCTTGGCGAGCGTCGGCCCGTCGATCGGGTTGAGTTCGAGCGACAGCGCTGCCGCCTCCTTGTTGAACTCGGCATCCTTCATCGCCGCCCAGAACGCCTTGCGCAGTGCGTCGACGCGATCTGCGGGCACGCCGGGCGGTGCGAGGTAGGGCCGCCCGATAAGCACAGGAGAGGCCACGACCTTGAGAATCTCGCGCTGATCTGGTGTCGCATCGAGTTCGTGGAACAGCGGCACATCGGGATAGAGCTTGTCGCGCTGCGTGCCGATCTGGACGAGGGGGAACAGCTTGCGCGAGCGCAGCCATTCGGGGTGCTCCTTCAGCAGGCCGGAAAGGCTGGCGCCGCTGCGCCCGTGCACCTCGCCCCGCTCCGTGGCGAGGTCGATGTCGGCGATGCCCTTGTAGCCGGTGACCATCTTGAAGCGGGTGCCCAGAATCTGGTTGAGCGCGTAGCCATACAAGTAGCTGCCCGAGCCCACCCCCGTGGCGCCGAGCATCACTTCGCGCTTCTTTACGTCCTCGATCGATTTCACACCTGCGGTGTGCCACACCATGATCGTGAGGTTGCTGACGCCGGTCGAGCCCAGCCAGTTGAATTTGCCCGTATCGAAATGCACGCCTTGCCCGCCGGTCACCTGATGCAACGGCATCATGTTGATCACGGTGCCGATGTTGGTGCCGTCGCGCGGGGCTTGGTTGTAGAGAAAGTTGGTCGCCAGCAGATGGCCGCCGCCGGGCATGTTGCGCACTACGACCGTGGGGTTGCCGGGAATGAATCGCGCAATGTGCTTGGCGACCTGCCGCGCGTTGAGATCGACGGCCCCACCGGCCGCTGCGCTGCAGATCATCGTAACCGTCTTGCCGGCGAAGAATTCCGCCGGGCTTTGCGCAATGGCTGGCTGCGCGGAAAATGCGAATACCGCACATGCGGCACCGGCCGCGTGCCTACTGGCGTTCCTCCACATGGTGTCCTCCCGTTGTTTGCACTCATCCTGCCGCCCAGGATTGCTGCACGTCAAGGGAGTGTCTGCGGGAAAGTCTGAGCCGCCCGCCCACTTTCGGGCGCCAATTCTAGCGCAACCTCAGGCTCAGACTCTCACCGGAAAGCAAACGGAGCCCGGCAGGGGTGCCGGGCTCCGTCGATGATCGGTAACTCGTGCGCAAAGTTGCTCGCGCACTACTCTGTCTGTTGGATCGCGCTCAGCTTCCAGCCGTTGGCATTGCTGCCGGTCCGGCGCTGGAACGTCCAGATCTCCGTGAGCTCGATCGGCTGATCGGAGCTGCCCGAAACAATCCGGCCTGTGCCGCGCTCGACATCGGTGCTGATCAGCGAGAAGCGCATTGCAACGGTCGCGTATTCGCCATCCGCCTCGCGCCAGGCCTCCGACAGGTCACCCTGCAACAGCTTGGCGTCCGATACGACGTTGTGCATACCTTTGCGCTGG
Organism: Devosia equisanguinis; assembly: GCA_945862355.1. Taxonomy (GTDB): domain Bacteria; phylum Pseudomonadota; class Alphaproteobacteria; order Rhizobiales; family Hyphomicrobiaceae; genus CAMDPA01. Next base: position 16,498 of record CAMAYR010000070.1, read on the forward strand.
TTTTCAGCAATATCCTCGGAGAGGTAGTTGGCCATCTCCGGCGTGGCGATCGCACGCAGCGCAGGAATGTCCTCCCGGCCATAGGAATCCTGAATACGTACGAGCAGACGCTCGAAAGCATCGTAGTCGGCCTGATCGAGTGCAAGTGGCTGGGTTGCAGGCGCTGCCGCAGCGGCAGGCGCCCCCCCGAAGCCACCGGCCGGCGTCGCCGCATAAGGCTGCCCCTGGCCCACCATGCCCTGGCGCGGCATGCCCTGGCGCGCCATCGGCGTCGCGACGGCTGGCTGCGCGCGACGGTTGCGCAGGAACGACATCACCAGCCAGACTGCGCCGCCGATCAGAGCAACCTGCAACAGCAGGCCGAGCATACCGGCAAGCCCCGCGGCGCCACCGAACAGGCCACTTCCGGAGAGCAGACCGAACAGGCCAGCACCAAGCAGGCCGCCCATCAGCATACCGCCGAAGGAGGAGCCGAAGCGCGAGCCGGGCGCCGCCACGCCGCGACCGGCCATACCGGGCTGCACGGTGGAACGCTGGATCGGCTGCGCAGCTCTAGGCGCGGTATTGGTCGCCTTCGGCGCGGTGAATGTCTGCGTGCCGCGGCTGCCGAAGCTGCGATTGCGGCCGGCTTGCGCCTCTGCGATTTCCACGCCAAGCGCGACGACACCCAATGCGGCGATTGCCGCCATCAGGCTGCGCGATGACGCTACTTTGCGAATACTGAGCATGTATACCTCCCGTTCACGCTCTCACCGCCAGTCGGCACCGGCGGCATAGACCAAAGGTGATATAAGGAGGTCTCAGGAGAATTGCCAGCCCTTTTCACCGCCAGGAGAACCTACCCCCAGCCTGCACCCGAGTTGGCAGAAGCTATTGCCAACAAACAAAGCAATGCAGCAACCGATTGCTAAATTTTCACCCAACCGGCGATCCGGCAGACTAATTGTCCCCGGCATATCTGATCCGGGCTGCCCCTGGGTATCGCGCGGATCGAGCGCTACTTGTCCGTCCTGATACCGCGCCACATGGCAGCCTCGAGCTGTGCCGTGCAGCCTGCCCGCTGCAGCTCGTCGAGTGCTGAGAAGGCCGGAACCCGCTCCAAAGTTCCAGCAGGCAGAAGGCGCACTGTCAGATCGATCACCGGATGCCCGCTCTCGATCAGCCGGTAGAGCCCCTTGTCACGCGGTGCGATGCTCGACGGCCATGCCGCCCGCGGCGCACGCCGCGTCAACTCGATGGCACCGGACGGCGCGCTGGCCCCATCGTGAACCCTGAGCACGACTTTCGTCACATCCGGATCGTTGGCGAGAGAGATGACGGGCAGCCGGCCTGGCTCCACGCACACCGTGCGCGCACCTAAAACCGGAACCTGCTCGACCAGCACCCGCGCCCCGCGCCCTGCCGCCTTCTGCGACTGAGACGCGCCGCCGTTCTTGACCAGCTCGACGGCAAGCTGCCAGAGCCGCTGCGGCATCGATTCGGGCTCCAGCAACTGTTTCACGGTCCCCTCTCGCTTGCCGCGGATCTCGACCTGCCGCATCCGCTCGCCCTTCGGCACGGATACGAGCAGGCGGCGGCCGAACGGGATGGAAATATGCCGGTCGTCGGCGAGCTCGTCGTGGGCAGCAATACCTTGCACGCCCGACTCGAGCACCAGCACCGCCGCCGCGCCCGGAGTTGCGAGATACATCATGCCCGGCATCAGAACAGCCACCGCCGACAGTGCTCGCACGAGCCTCGATCGCTTGGTCGTCATGACAAACTCCCTTTGGCAGCATCGCTGGCAACCCCGCCACGACGGCGTAGCAGCCAGCCGGCTAGTACCGCCCCTCCCCAGATCAGCGAGGGGGCAGCGAACGGCAAGATCAGTTTCGACCACCAGAATATCATGGCGGACCCACCGAGAAATACGCCGTACAGCAGACTGCCGGTACGTCCCACACTGTCCGGCCACCGCGACGACACCACAATCCCGAAGAGCGCGGTGACGAACCAGAGAACGACCTCGGCCGGCCGCGTCAATGAGAGATAGCGGCGGCCGTCGACGAGTTGGGCTGCGACATGAGCGTTTATCTCCGGCCCCGGGGTGAGTTCGTCGATCGAATTGCCGAGAGGGGTCTTGTGCTTGTCGGTGCCGTCGATGAGGCGCACGCCGACGATCACGAGTTTGCCGGCGACCTCGGCGAGCGTCTGCTTCTCGAGCCCGCCCAGCTTGTCGGGCGGCGCCATCAGAAGCTGGGCAGACAACGTGACGAAGGTCGTCGAATCGTCGGCTGGCGCCTGCAGCCATGCGATCCGGTCGGACGCTGTGGTCGCGAACGACGGGTTGCCGCCGCGGTCCCAACCGCCAGCCTTGGCAATTTCCTCGGCGAATGTCGCAGCACCATCTGTACCCGTCGACGGCCGCGCACGAACGACGCCGTCCATGTCGGATTTGACGGTCACGTAGCCGCTCGCCCGTCCCATCGTCCCGATGAAAGCGGAATGGTAGGCGGCCTGCGACGGCGTCGCGAGCGCGCGCCCCTCGCCGAGATCCAGCCGCGCCATCACGACATGCGCCTTGGCCCGCCGTATCGCGGCGAGCAGGGCTGCGTCCTTGGCCGCCTCGCTGGGCTGGTCGACCACGAGGTCGATGCCGATCGCCTTGGCGCCGAGCCCGTCGAGCCGGTCGACGAGATGGGCGACGAGCCCCCGATCGACAGGCGACATGTAGCGCGCGGGGCCGTCCTTCTGCGCCTGCTCGATCGCATCCTCGTTGATGTAGACGAGCGCCACGGAGGGATGGGCGCTCTCCAGCTTGTAGGTGAAGAACGCCGTCCGGAGATCCGCGCTCCAATGATCGAGCGCGTCGAGCAAAGGGCCGGCGACGCGCATCGTCAGGAAAGCCGCCAGTGTCAACAGCACGGCAAGGCCGACCACGCCCAGCCGCAGGTGCGAAGGGCTTGCTCTGTCGGCCCGCTCGCGTCGCGGCAACGGCACTTTGGGATCAACCACGCCCACGCAGCTACCTTTCCTCGTTCGGTGCTTGCCGCGCCCCGCGTCCGGCACCGGCCGTCGGACCGACCGCATTCCAGTCACGCTGCCGATCCGTGCCAACTCCCGCACCCGCCGCGCGAGACCACAGCCGAAGATCTACGCTCTGGCCCATCATGGCGACAACCGCCTCGACTGGATCATGCGCATGGCGGCCTCGTTGACCTGCATGAAATCGCGCTCGCGGGTGGTGAGCGGCTCGCGGCCCGGCTCCGCACTCAGGTGGAGATCGAGATACTGCTGCACGTGCTTTGAAAGCCACCAGCTCATCGACAGCGGCTTGTTTCCCGTCGGCTTCACGGTCACGAAAGCCATCGCGCCGTTCGTCGTGTCGGAATTGACGAAGGTGCACAACTCGACGGCCGAGTATGTACCGCGCGCACCGCGCGTGTTGGCGACGGCCCCGAGCGGCGAGCTGATCGTCGACACCCACGTGCGCTGCGGCGTGCGCACGGCCTCGGTGTACTGTCCTCCCTCGTCGATGCAATCCATCGGCAGCGTCGTCGGCTCGTTATTGACGAGGATGGCCATCGGGGTCAGCCCAAAGCGCTGCTTCAACGTGCGCGCCAGCTCGAGCGCCGTTGTCGCGCCGAAGTTCTCGTAGTAGCCGCCGTCCACGACGCGATCGACGATGCGGCCGGCCGCGGTCGTAATGCTGCCGTGCGGAGAGATGACGGGAAACCGCGCGCTCATCGTAGCGGCCGTGGACAGGCGGACATCCGCCCGCTCGGGCTGCGGCATCGGCCGCCACATCGGCAGCGCGACCGCGGCGGGATCTCGGGCGGCGACGGCGGGACTTTCGAGCAATGCGTGCAGGTCGTAGGCATCCACCAGTATCCGCTCCACTCTCGTCACCGCTGCGTCCTTGCCACCGCGTACCACGAGCTCGACATCGCTGGTGACGATGCGCCGCCCCGTGCTGACAGAGGTGCCGTTGAGCATCAGAACCGGCAGCCATCGCCCCTTGGCAATCGCGCTCTGCCGGATTTCGGACAGCGACCGGGAAATCGTGTCGAGACCCGTCAGCGCGCGATAGCGGCTCTCCCAGGCGTGCTCCAGCGCGATCGCACGGTCGGCGCCGATGCCGATCAGATCGTTGCCGACCATGCGCACGAACACCGGCGACAGAAAGTCACCCGCAAGCACCTGCTCGAGGCAACTGCGCCAGCTCTCGTGCGGGGTCAGGTTCGCCGGCAGTTGCGGGAGTGCTGCACGGAACCACTGTGTATCCTTCTGCCACAGGCCGTCCCTGCAAGGCGGGCTCGTCACGTCGCGATCGGCGAGGGCTGCATAGGCGACGACGGCGCCGAGCGATCCTCCCGAGACACCAGAGATCGCGAAAAGCTGGTTCTCGAAGGGAAGCAGCGGACGCATCTCCCCGCCAGCCGCCATCGGCAACGAGCGCTCGTCGATCAGCTTTCCGATCAGCCCCCCGACCAGGAAAGCTGCCCGGCTCGCACCACCGGCGGCCGCCACGATGACCGGCGCGGGACATTCATCCACCCGCTGCTCGCAGCCGTTGGCGCGCTTCCAGTGCTCGACCGCCGCCGTAAGATCCTGCCGCGGCGGCGACCCGGCCGCCATCGGCACGGTTCGCACTTTATGGCTCTCCCCCGCCAGCGCACTCACAAGACCCAGCGCTGCCACGAGCCCGATGAGGAGGGACGCGCGCAACCGTACCGACCAATGCGTCAGTTGAGTAAGCACGGGAACCAGCGGGCCGAGCAGGAAAGGCAACATCAGGCTGCGGTGAACGGTGACGGAGATCGCCAGTGGGTCCTGAAAGAACAACAGGATGGTAGCGACGACGCCGAGGC
>CAMAYR010000071.1 GCA_945862355.1 Devosia equisanguinis
GAGGGTGTCGAGCGATCAGCCTACAGCGTACCAGGGGCTGCCCGATGAATGCCACGTCCTATGCCGAATTCCGCAACGCCATCGCCCCCGGCACGCACAATTCCGCCAACAACCCTGCCACGCAAAATGACGAGAAGATGGATCAGGTCCGCGAATTGCTCTTCGGCGAGTATCAGCGACAGACCGAGGCACGGATGGCCATGCTGGAGGCCCGAATCCGGGAGTTGGAGCTGGCGCTGCAGCGTCGCCTCGACGGTATCGAGCAGCGTGTCGACCAGGCCGCCGGCAAGGTCGATGCAGAGCACCGCGCCGCATTCGACGAGCTGGCGCGCGGCATCACCGACCTGGGCGAGCGCGTGCGTCGATACAGGTGACCCCGTCACAGGAGCATCAGCGGCCCGTGGCTGAGCGGCACTGCCACGAGGAAGCGGATTTGAAACGATGGCGGATACCGTCAACAAGCTGAAGGAGCTGCTATTCGAGCGGGAATCTGCCACCCTCGCAGAGCTCGAGCAGCGCATCGCGGAAATCGCCCGGGCCGAGCACCGCTCCCGCGCACAGATTTCCGAAAGTCTCCGCCAGCTCGAGCTGATCCGCCAACTCGGCGACGAGGGCCGCTTGCTCCACGCCCGCCTCGAAGGCCAGTTTGCCAGCCTCGAAACCCGCACAAACGAGCTCACCACCCGCACCGGCGAACTCAATGCGAGAACCGGCGAGCTCGACCAGCGCACCGGCCGCCTCTCGACCCGGATCGGCACGCCCGAAGCGTTGCGAACGAGTGTCGCCGAGGTCATCGACGACGTCATCGTCGAGGCCCGCAAGACTAAGCAGGAGGACCTCTCCCGCGCCCTGGCGCCGATGCTCGTGAAGACCATCAAGGCTGAGCTGCGCAACAATCAGGCCGAAATGGTCGAGGCGCTCTACCCGATCACCGGCCAACTCGTGAAGTCGTATGTGGCGAGCGCCATGCGCGATCTCACCAACCGCCTCAATCGCGGTCTCCAATCCAACGGGTTCATGCTGCGGATGCGCAGCATGTTCAGCAGCTATTCGATGGCCGAGCTGCGACTGGCCGAGAGCCAGCAACTCGAGATCGACGAGCTTTACCTGATCCGCCGCGGATCGGGCGAATTGCTGCTGCGCTTCCCCGAAGCGCTACATCGCTCCAACAGCGATACGCACATGAGCGGCGTGCTAGCCGCCATCAACGATTTCGCAGCTCAAGCCTTCCAGAGCGACGGCGGCCATCTGCGCTCATTCGATCTCGACGACTTCACCTTGTTCCTGCGCGGCTCGCCGGTCTACCTGCTGGCCGCCAAATGCCGAGGCGTCGCCGCCCCCGGTGTCGAGAGCGTCATCGACGCCCTGTTCCTCGACGCCGTTTCCCGCTTTCACGAGGTGGAAGTGAGCGGCAGCGGTGGTGCGATGCCGTTCCGTATGCTGGCCGACCTGAAATCAGAGGCGGAAGGCCGGATTGCCGAACGTCACGAGGAGCTGGCGAGCGCCGGCATGCCGTTCAGCCCGTTGCGGGCGCTTGTTGCGACTGCCGTTCTGGCAGTGATCGCCGGTGGCGGCTGGTACGCCTTCACCACATGGGAGATGGAAAGAACACGCACCGCTGCACGCGAGGCGATCGCGGGCTCGCCCTCGATGAGCGGCTATCCCGTGACCCTCGATGTCGGCTACCGTGGCCATAGCATCGCCATCTCCGGCATCGCCCCGACCGCGACCGCCCGCTCCGACGTGATGACGCGGCTGGCCGCTGCCCTGCAAGGTATCGAGATCCACGATCGCGGCCTTGCTGCGCTGCCAGCGTCTGGCCCCGATCTGACCCCTCAGATCACTTCCGTCAGCAATCGGATCGGCGAGATCGAGCAGCAGACCGCACGCGCCGCCGCACTTCGCTCGCTCGAGCGCGCGCGTCGCCGGCTGCAGGACACGCTTCCCGATCTGAACGAGCTTTCCGGTTTGCAGGCCGTGGCAACGCGGCGCAGTGTCGTCGCCGGCGCCCGCGGCAGCGTCGAAACCGCCGTCGGAGCTGTCGGACAGCAGATTTCCGCGCTGCGTGATCGGCACGCCAGCATCGACCAGGAACGCCGGACCAACGATGCCATGCGCGCCACCACGGCCCAGCTTCGCAGGACGGCGCTGGAACTCTCGGGTCTGATCGGGCAGCGCACGCCCACCTCGGAAATCCCCTCGGCCCCAACCAGCCGTCTGGACGTCTCCGACGCCGCCGAAATGCTCGCACTTGCCGCCGAACGCCTGGCAAGCGTTTCGGCCGCGGCCGCGCAGGCAGCCTCGATCAAGATCCCCGAGCCAGTGAAGCCCGCTCCACCGCCCCCCCGCGAGCAACTCGCCGCCTACGCCGCGCGCAATGCGATCTTTTTCGCCAACAACGCGGACTATCGCGAGCCGGCGAAAGCGAACGCCGTGATCGCCGAAGTGGCCCGCCTCGCCCGGCAAGCCGGTGTGCTGGTGCGCGTGGTCGGCTACACCGACGAGCGAGGCGGCCAGACACGCAACAACGCGCTCTCCCAGGCACGTGCGGACAAGGTTGCCGAGGCGCTTCTGGCGGCCGGCCTGCCCCGCCGCCTCGTGGTTGCCGTCGGTCGCACGACCGGCCCCGACCTCAGCACTGCTATCGGCCCCGACAGCGCCAACCGCCGCGCGCAGTTCGAGATCGGCTTCGACGGCGAACCCTCGGTCAGCCCCTGATGCTCGCCCCCTCGCCCGGACAGGCAGGCGCCCCGCCTGTATCGACACCGAACCGGCCAGCGCCGCCGGCAGCTTACGGCACGCCACGGACAGCGCCGAGACTATGCCTATGATGGTACGCAAGATCCTCATGTTGGGCGAGATCGGCGTCGGCAAGACTTCCCTATCGCGCCGTCTCGCGTTCGGCACATTCGGTGAAAGCTACAAGGCCACCCTGGGTGCCGACATCTACACCTACGATGTCGAGCCCGCGCCGAATGGCGCGCAGTTCCGCTTCCTGATCTGGGATACCGACGGCAGCCACGGCGAGAGCATCTTCCGCCAGTATTACGCCCGCCAGGCCCAGGCAGCGATGATCATCGCGGACGTTACACGTCCCTCGACCGTGGAGACGATGCTGCAATTGGGCCGCCTCTACGCCGACATCATGCCCGGCCGCTTCTTCGCGCACGTGCTGAACAAGGTCGATCTCGCCGAGGCCCCCGCCGTTGCCGAAACGCTCGACCGGATCGCAGCGACGAAGGTGCCGCTTTATCGCACCAGCGCGCTCTCCGGCCAGAACGTGGCCGGCGCATTCCACCAGGCGGCGGTCGAGATCATCGAGCTCGAGCGGTGACCGGTCGTGAACATCTTGAACGCCGCCAGCATCGAAGATCTCGTTGAAACCTCCACTTTCCTCATCGAGCGGAGCTTATGCGGACTTGTCTGGCTGGACCCCGACCTCGTCGTCCGCGACCGTGCGGGTCCCCTTGTCGACTTCGTCACGCTGAACGAGCCTGTCGGCACCGCGTTGCTCCCGCTCTACGGGTGCGATGACGACATCCGGGCACTACGCGCCAACCCGCGCCACCGCGTCGAGCTGGCCAACGTCAAGATCGTAGGAGGCCGATCCGAGAGCCCGCGCATCAACATTTTCCTCCACTGGCTAGAAACATCCGGCCGCTACGTCATCATCGTCGTTCGCGCCACGATGCAATCCGAGGTCGAGGCCGAGCTCGAGAACCAGAGCCGGCGTCGCGTCCTGGCCGAGGCAAAGATCATCGAGCAGGCCAAGGCGCTGGAGCGCGCGAACGCCGAGCTGACGCGAGCCAATCGCGATCTCGACGAGTTCGCCAACATCATCTCCCACGATCTCAAATCGCCGATGCGCGCCCTGCGCTATCTGTCCGAGGATGTCGAGCAGGCGCTCGCGCGCGCCGACGAGAAGGCTGCGAAAGCCCATTTGGCCGACCTGCGCCAGCAGGCTCGGCGGATGTCCCGGATGCTGACCGACCTTCTCACCTACGCCCGGATCGGGCCCAACGACGAGGAGGCGATGACCGAGACCGATACGCGCGGGTTGATCGAGACGATCATCGCCTCGCTGCCACGTCCGGAAGGGTTCGCAATCCAGATTGCCGGCGAATGGCCGGTGCTGCGGACGGTAGAGGCCGCACTCGATCTCGTCGTGCGCAACCTCGTCGACAACGCGATCAAGCACCACGACCGCACCGACGGCTGCGTCACGCTGGCCGCAGCCAGCCATCCCATCGGCGTCGAGATCCTGATCAGCGACGATGGCCCGGGCATCGCCCCGAAATACCATGAGGCGATCTTCCAGCCTTTCCGCCAGCTCGCGGATCCCACCGGCAGCGGGACCAGCAGCGGCATCGGCCTGTCGCTGGTACGCAAGACCGTCGAGACCAACCGGGCGCGACTGCAATTGGATTCCGCACCCGCCCTGCGCCGCGGCACGACGTTCCAGCTGACCTGGCCTGGCGAGGTTTGCAGCCCAGAACCCGATCGATAGAGGTACAAGCCGGAGAGCTATGGTCAGCCTGTGAGGGCAGCCCTCGCCGGTATAATCGTAGCTTTGAGGAGAATCTGTTTTTCTGTTAGGGTTTAGTAGAGAAACTACCTGCAATACCGCAAAGCAGAAGGAAACTGCCTTTCAGCATTGACCGTGTGACGAGGCCGCGAATGTGGCCTGGCGCCAGTCCGCCGCAACAAGAAGAGTGCGAGCGCGGTCTGTCGCACCTTCCGTCGCGAAGCATCGATCGTACCGGCGGCCGCCATGGCAGAAGCCATGGATGGCGCGTGCCACTTTGGTTTTCAGGAGACGGCCATGAGTTCCAGTTCGAAGGGCACCGGCGCCGACTACCTCGTCGAAAAGAGTGATCTGGCCCGCGCCGGCAAGGCCCTGCCCAAGATTGGCGACATCGTCGTTTTCGAGGACGAGCGCATGGACAGCGACCGCATGCTGGCCACGCTCCGAACCATGCTCGGCTACGAGGTGGAAGTCCGCCGTGCGCGCACGCTGAACAGCGGCATCGACCTGCTTATCGCCAAGCTGCCAGACCTCGTGCTGCTCGACGACTACATGGGCCCGACCGACAGGGCCGACGACGCTCTGCCTCTCATCCGACGCGCCGGCTTCACCGGTCCCGTCGTCGTCGTCAGCGGCGCACTCAACCGCAAGCGTCGCAGCGAGCTGCAAAAGCTCGGCGTCGCAGAGGCCATCAACAAGGACGACCTCGACAGCGGCTCCATCGGCCGCGTTATGCTGCAACTCGCCGACCGGATTGCGCAGCACACGCCAGCCCAGCACGCGGCGGTTAAGACCGACATTTGATCATCTCAGCCAGTATCCGGCTCAGCCGTAGCCACGCTCGTCGGCGATCACTTTGCCGTCGTTGGGCAGAGAGCCGGGTGCGACGAGCTGAACGTCTGCCCTGAGCCGCGTAATGTCGCCCAAGGTATCCACGATCCGCTCGACGAGCCCCGCTTCCGGCTGGTCGGCTTCCGCTCGCAGCGTCATGGTGTCGATCTCGCCGTTGCGTCCGACCACCAGCCGCAGCCGACCGAGCCCGCGATGGCGCTTGGCAACCTCCGCGATCTGCTCGGGATGAACGAACGTTCCCTTGACCTTGGTGGTCTGGTCGGCACGCCCGAGCCAACCCTTGATCCGCATATTGGTGCGTCCACAGCCGCTGGCGCCCGGCAGTACGGCTGAAAGATCGCCCGTGGCCAGCCGGATCATCGGGTAGTCCCGATTGAACGACGTGACGACGACCTCGCCGACCTCGCCGTCGGGAACGGGATCCCCGGTGCCGGGCCGCACGATCTCCACGATCACGCCCTCGTCGACGATCAGGCCCTCCAGCGCGCAACTCTCGTAGGCAACGACGCCGACGTCGGCGATCCCATAGGTCTGCATCACGACGATGCCGCGCTGCCGGTAATCCTGTCGCAACGCCGGAAACAGCGCACCGCCTGAGACCAACGCCTTCTTGATCGACACGGCCGCCCTGCCCGTCTCCCGCGATTTGTCGAGCAAGATCTTGAGGAAGTCCGGCACGCCGACATAGGCCGTCGGCTTGAGATGCGCGATCGCCTCCACCTGCTGCTCGGTGTTGCCCGGCCCCGCCGGGATCACGGCGCAACCGATCGCCCGAAGTCCCGCATCGAGTATCCATCCCCCTGGTGTGAGATGGTAGGAAAACGTGTTGAGCACGACATCGGACGGCCCGAAGCCGGCAGCGTGCAGGGCACGAGCCGAGCGCCACCAGTCCTCGCCGCGTCCCTCCGGCTCCCAGATCGGCCCTGGCGACATGAAGATCCGGGCAGTCGCCGTGCGCTCGGCAATGGCGAACCCGCCGAACGGCGGCCGCCGCGCCTGCAACTCCTTGAGCGAGGCCTTTCTGAGCAACGGCAGCCGCGCCAGCTCCGCCCGGCACGTGACGGTGGACGGATCGACATTAGCCAGATGTACGGCCCAACCCGGCGCCTCCGACTTGGCCCGGCGGATGAGATCAGGGAGCAACGCCATCTGCGCGCGCTCGCGCGCGGTCGGATCGCGCGTCTCCAGTTGATCGAAAAAGCTCTGGATCATGCTATGCGCTCGGCGGAGTTGCCGCTGAAACCGGCGACGGCTCCAGGCAGTTCGATACCGCATCGCGGGACTGAGAACAGGGCGCGGATCAAAGCCTCTAATGCGCCGCGTCGGGCCAGCCGGTCAATGCGTCTTTCCGCATTCCGCAACTTGGCCGCCGCCCGCCGCGCTTCTGCCACGCTGCATCCCTGGGAGATCAATCGCCATGACCCGGTCCCCAACCGATTGCACCCGTCGCCGTCGGGCACTATTCAGGCTGCGGCGCGACACGCCGACATGAACGAGAGCGACGAGCATGAATGGCAAACTCGATGCAGAGGTGTTGATTGCAGGTGGGGGGCCCGTCGGCCTGACGACCGGCCTGCTGCTGGCCCGCGCCGGGATCTCCGTGATTCTGCTCGAACAAGAGCCGGCGATCAGCCGCGATCTGCGCGCCTCAACGTTCCACCCGCCGACACTCGACATGCTCGACACGCTGGGGCTCGGTGACAAGGTGGTGGCCGAAGGCATTCCCTGCCCGCACTGGCAGATCCGCCTGCACCCGTCAGGCGACCGCGCCGTGTTCGATCTCGGGGTGCTGGATAAGGACACCCGCCACCCGTACCGCCTGCAGTGCGAGCAATGGAAGCTCGCCACCGCCGTTGCCGACGCAGTTGCCGCGGAGAACAATGCCGGCGTGCTTTTCGATGCGCGGGTGACCGGCTTCGCCCAGGACGAGAGCGGCGTCAGCGTGGATGCCGCGGTGAAAGGCGAGCCCCGCAGCCTGCGGGCGAGTTTCCTCGTCGGCGCCGATGGTGCCCGCTCCATAGTCCGCGAGACGCTGGGCCTGCCCTTCGAGGGCGAGACGTATCCGGAGACCACCCTGCTCGCCACGACGACCTTCCAGTTCAACGAGCATCTGGAGGGGCTGTCGAACGTCAGCTATTGCTGGAAGGCTGGTGGCAACTTCGCGCTGCTGCGCGTGCCGGGTCGATGGCGGGCGTCGATCTACCCGCGCGAGGATATGCCGATCGAAGCCCAGCTCACCCCCGAAGCAATCGAGGCCGCGCTGCAGGAGATCGTCCCGCGCCCGGAGCGCTACGACGTCATCGAGAAGCGCCCCTACCGTGTGCATCAGCGCATCGTGCCGCACTACGGCTCCGGCCGCGTCTGGCTGGCGGGCGACGCAGCCCACCTCAACAGCCCGACCGGCGGCATGGGCCTAAACGGCGGCATTCACGACGCCTTCGAGCTTGCCGCAGCGCTCGTCGACGTCTTGAAAAGTGCCACCCCGATCGAGCGGCTGTCGCTTTACGACCGCCGCCGGCGGCCGATCGCCCGCGAGCAGATCCTGGCACAATCGGATCGCAATCGCGCCCGAATGCGCGAGCGTGACGACGACAAGCGCCGCGAGATCCTCGCGGGCCTGCAGGCGCTGACCCGTGACCGGGAGCAGCTTTACGCCTACATGCTCAAGACCTCGATGATCGAGGGACTGCGTCAGGCCTCGGCCATCGCTTGAGCCGCAAGCGCAACGCTTCTACCCGGCCGGTCGGAGATGCGCTAGTGAGGCGTCACGCCTTAGTTGACCGCCGGTACGGCGAGGCGGGTGTCAACTAAGGCGCGATGAACGCCTCACTAAGCCATTGTCAATTCTAGTGGCCCTCTTGTTTCCGAAGTTCGCACGAGAGCTTGCGGCAGGGTGGATGCGAACTTCGGAAATGGGACACTACCGATCCTGCGGCACCCGCTCGACCTCGTTGACGAGACCGCGCAGCATTGCAGCCTCCTGTTGCAGAGCACCCACCTGGACCCTCAGCAGATCGCGGATGCTCACCATCCCGGTGAGGCGGCCTTCTGCCACGACCGGGATATGGCGGATGTTGCGCGACAGCATCGTCGAGCTGACGAGCGAGACGTCGTCATCCGGGCTGCAGGTGACCACCGCCCGCGTCATCAGCGCAGCGACCGGCATGGCGTGCATTCCCGCACCATGCTGGGCGAGACCGAAGGCGATATCACGCTCCGTGATCACGCCATCGGCGGTCTCACCGTCACTACTGACCACGGCCGCACCGATCCGATTTTCGCGCAGAATGCTCGACAGCGCACCGATGGTCTCGGTCGGCTTGATCGTGATGACGAGATTACCCTTCGATGCCAGAATATCTGAAACCTTCATAGCTACTCTCCCAGTCGCCGTTTCCACATCGGCTCCCGCCGATGATCTTCCCGTCGGATCGTTGGCCGCGATGTTTCCCTGGTCCTCCACTTTGGATGCCAGCTTTGCCCCCCAGCTTCGCCGTCCCGTAATGCGGGTCAAGTCGTAATTGACCGGATCGACCAGGTTGGGCATGTGTGCCCGTATGCGGTGATTGGAGACGCCTCGATGCTTCGCAAGCGCACTCAGGTTGGGATCGTCGGCGCAGGCCCGGCAGGGCTGATGCTATCCCAGCTCCTTTACCGCGCCGGTATCGACAACGTGATCGTGGAAGCTCGCTCGCGCGCATACTGCGAGGCCCGCATTCGCGCCGGCCTGCTGGAGCAGGGCTCCATCGACCTCATCAACGAGGTCGGCGGCGGCGAGCGGATGATGCGCGAAGGCATGATCCACGACGGCATCGAGCTGCGCTTCGACGGCCATAGCCACCGCATCGACATCAAGGGCCTCACCGGCCGCAACGTGATGATCTACGGTCAGCACGAGGTCGTGAAGGACTTCATCGCGCTGCGCTTGTCCCAGGGCGCGGACATCATGTTCGAGGCCGAAGGCGTGCGCCTCGAAGGGATCGACACGGCAAAGCCGGTGATCCACTTCGAGCATGGCGGTAGTCCTGTCGAACTCGAATGCGCGATCATCGCGGGCTGCGACGGCTTCCACGGCATCTCCCGCCCCTCGCTGCCGTCGGAGAAGGTGACCCTTTACGACCATCCCTATCCGATGGGTTGGGTCGGCGCGCTGGTCGAGGCGCCGCCAGTGCACCACGAGCTGATCTACTCTGCCACCTCGCACGGCTTCGCGCTGTTCACAATGCGCTCGCCCACCGTCTCGCGGCTCTATCTCCAATGCCGTCCCGACGAAGTCATCGAAGATTGGTCCGATGAGCGCATCTGGTCCGAACTCGACCAGCGCCTTGCCGGCGGCACCCGCTACGAGCTGCCGAAGGGCGCGATGCTTCAGAAGGGAATCACGGAGATGCGCTCGTTCGTCTGCGAGCCCATGCAGCATGGCAATCTGTTCCTCGCCGGCGACAGCGCACACATCGTCCCGCCGACTGGCGCGAAGGGCATGAACCTCGCCCTCGCCGATGTGCGCCGCCTGGCGCTGGCAGCGGAGGACTATCTCAAGCATGGCCGCCGCGAAGGCCTCGACACCTACTCCCAGCGCTGCCTGAAGCGCGTCTGGCGCGCCCAGCACTTCTCGTGGTGGATGACGTGCCTGATGCACACCTTCGACAGCCACAACGCCTTCGATAAGCGCGCCCAGCAGTCCGAGCGCGACTACGTCGTCAGCTCGGAGGCCGCCGCGCGAACGCTGGCCGAGAACTACGCCGGAATGCCGTGGAGCTGGGACGAGAGCTGACCCGGCAGCCTCTCACGTCTCCAGCCCCGCGCGAAGTCTTCACACCGCCCAGTCGCCGGGCATCATCGAGGACACGCCGCCGTCCACGAACACGGCCGTTCCGTTGATGAAATCCGCGTCGTCGGACGCCAGGAACGCGATCACCTTCGCCATGTCCATCGGCACGCCGGGGCGGTTCTGCCGCAGATTGACCACCGGCCGCGTCGGGTCGAACTCGTCCTTGCCGACCGGCGAGCCGATCTTGTTCGGCACGGCCAGCACGCAGCGGATGTTGAACGGCGCCAACTGGATCGCCATAGACTTCGTCATGTTCGCGACGCCCCCCTTGGCCGCCGTGTAGGCGAGCGCCCGGTTGCGGCCGAAATAGCCCGATGTCGATCCCAGATTGACGATCACGCCACCCGAGTTCTGCTTGATCATCTGCCGCGCCGCCGCACGCCCCATCAGGAACGGCGAGGTAAGCGTGACCGCCAAGACGCGGTTCCACTCCTCGAGTGTCAGATCCATGATCTTCTTGTTGTCGGAGATCGCCACGTTGTTGACGAGGATGTCGACGCGGCCGAGCTTGGCTGCCACGTCCTCCGCGAGCTTCTCGCATTGAGCCTCGTCGGCCACATCCGCGACGAATGCCGCCGCCACGCCGGCCTCCGCGCGGATATCCGCGGCGACCTTCTCCGCCCGCGCCTTGTCGAGATCGACGACCGCGACCTTGGCGCCTTCCTTGGCGAACAGCCGGGCGGTGTCCTCACCGATATTGCGGCCCGCGCCCGTGATGATCGCGACCTTGTTCTCGAGCTTCATCTGGTCTCTCCTGAACCTCTATCCCCGAGCCTCTATGAACGCCGGAGAGAAGCCTTCGCCCCCTGCGGCAATTTTCTTTCAAGCACCTACTTAAAGAGCGCTTTCATCTTTTCCTGGTCGATCGACTTCATCAACTGATCGACATGGGCGGCAAGCGGCATCGGCTGCTTGATCTCCTGGGCGAGCTCCAGCGCCACGTCCATGTCCTTCTCCGCCCACTTGCCCGTCGACTTGCCCCAACGCGAAAGCGACCAGTTGGCACCGCTGGAATGCTTCATCGCCTCGACCAGCTTCGGGATGTCCGCGCCGAGCTGCTTGGCGAACCCCAGCGCCTCGAAGTTGGCCGAGATGCACGACCACAGCAGCAGATTGTTGATCATCTTCGCGATCTGCCCCCCGCCTGAAGCACCGATGTGCATCACGTTGGCCGAGAACGAGGCCAGCACCGGCCGCGCCTTCTCCAGCGCCTTCTCGTCACCGCCAACAAAACACGTGCATGTGCCGTTGTTGGCTGCCTCTTGGCCGAGCACCACGGGCGTGTCGAGCAAGCCGACGCCTTTGGCGTTGCAGATCTTCTCGAGCTCGCGTGCGGTATTGGGATCTGTCGAGCTCGCCACGCAGATCACCGAGCCCGGCTTCATCGCCGCGAGCAGTCCCTCCTTGCCGATCACGCTTTCGACTTGATCGTCCGTCGCCACCATGATGACGACGACATCGGCTGCCTTGCCCACATCCGCTATGCTCGGCACGACGTTGACGCCTATGCCTGCTGCCCGCTCGTTGCATTCCCGCGAGATGTCGTAGCCCGTCACCTCGAAACCCTTGGCGAGCAGATGCCGCGCGAACTGGTGCCCCATCGCACCGAGCCCTATCACGCCCGCCTTTGTCCGCGTCGACATACTGCCTCCTGGTCGCTCGACTTTTGCCGCCGGACCCTACACCGTCGATGCGCCCGTCGTCATCCCGCCGCTACCCTGCCGCTACCCGTGCCCGGAATATCCGAGCATCGCAGCTGGAGAGCCGCCTCCGAGACGGCTAGTGTAACGCTCAAACCACTGCCGACACCCAGCAAACGGCCCAATACACAACCCCGGCCACGACAAGGACCGACCATGAGCGATGCCCCGATCACCCTGGCCATCGACCGCTACGATCGCCTGATGCCGTTCCACGATCGCACAGTGCAGCCGCCTGCGGGGCTTCGCCTCGACGTGCTGCAGGTCGGCCAGGAGAACACGCAACGCGAAGGCGCTCATCGCCACGAGCGGATGCTGCAGAAGGGCGAGTTCGACGCCGCCGAGGTCTCGCTGTCCTCCTACATCGCCGCAACCGCAAAAGGCCTGCCGTTTACCGCCATCCCGGTGTTTCCCCGCCGCCTGTTCTCGATGGGCCAGGTGTTCGTCAATGCGCGCTCCGGAATAAACCATCCACGCGAATTGGCCGGCCGCAAGATCGGCCTGCAGTCCTTCCAGACCACGCTCGCCGTCCTCGCCAAGGGCGACATGGCGACCGAGTACGGCCTCGCCTTGAAAGAGGTTCATTGGTTCACGCGCGGCGCGGAGACGATCGATGCCGCCCCCGCGCCCGGCTACCGCATCGACCGGTTGGCGGCTGGCGACAACTTCATCGATGCGTTGGCCGCCGGACGCCTCGATGCCATCTTCTATTCGCGCACTCCCTGGAAGGACCCCGACCCCGCGTTGCCGATCCGGCGCTTGTTCGCCAACCCGGAGGCCGAGGAGCAGCGCTACCTCGCCACGAACGGCTACTGGCCGATCATGCATGTCGTCGCGATCAAGCGAGAGGTCGCGGAACGCCGGCCCGATCTGCCGCTGCTTCTACTGGAAGCATTTCGCAGCGCCGCCGAGATCGCCGACGGCTACAGCGACGATCCCGGCTGGTCGCGATTTGCCTGGAGCAAGTATGCCCGCGAACGCGAGGCCGCCGCGCTCGGCGCGAAGCTGTGGCCGCTCGGCGTTGCAGCCAACCGCGCGAACCTCGACCGCTTCATCGGGTATTCGCTCGATCAGGGCATCATCGACCGGCGCCTGGCCGTCGAGGATCTGTTCCACGCTTCCATGCACACGACGTGAAGCTCACCGCGAGCGTCGCGCCGCCGTTGCCGCCTCGTCGATCGTCCATCGCGCCCCTTCGCGCTGAACGACGACCTTGTACGTGGCTGCCGCCGCTTCCGGGCTCACGTAGCCCTGGACTACGTCCTCCAGCACCAGCGCCGGATCGCGTTTCGTGGGATCGCCCCAGCCGCCGCCGCCGGGCGTCTCGAGCCGGAACACGTCGCCAGCTTGCAGCGGATAGTCGGCGTATCGCGTCGGCAACTGCTTCTCGCCCGGCGTACCCGGATTGATCCGGATGTCGCCTGTCCGCCCCGTGCCGCCGCCTGCAAGCCCTTGCGCGGGAATGACGTGCTTGGCCGAGCGGATCGAGAACCGCGCCTCGGCAAGATTCTCGTACTCGCGCACGATGCCGAGCCCGCCGCGATAGGTGCCGCCCCCACCGCTGTCCGGGATCAGCTCGAAGCGCTTGAGACGTGTCGGAAACTCGCTCTCGATGATCTCGATCGGCGCGATCTTGGCATTCGACTGGTTGACGTTGGTGCCCGACATGCCGTCGCGGCCCGAGCGCCCACCCGCGCCGCCGCCGACGATCTCGTACTGCACGTAGCCCTTGCCCGAGGTCGTCGAGCGCCCGCCGATGATGATCGAGCGCGAAGAGCAGCCATCCGCCCGCGCCCGCGACGGCACCAACCCACCCAGCGCCTCGAAACTGCCGTCCACCACAGCATGGATCGTCGGGTTGTAGGTATTTACCGGCGCCGGGAACACCGGATCGCAGAGCGAGCCGCGCCGCACCTTGATGTCGATCGCCCGCAGCACACCGGCATTGATCGAGATGTGCGGATCGATCAGCGAGATGATCGAGAACGCACACGCCGCATGTACCAGCGGCGGCCGGATGTTCGCCGGTCCCTTCGTCTGATCGGCGCTGCCCGAGAAATCGAACAGGATGCGGTCGCCCTTTTTCTCCACCGCGACATGGACCCGCACGGGCCGCCCCAGCTCCACGCCGTCGTCGTCGATGAAGCGTTCCGCCTCGTAGCGACCATCCGACCACTCGGCTAAGGCGCCACGGATCCTCGCCTCCGAAAGCGCCATCAACTCGTCGCTCGCAGCGAGGAATTTCTCCACGCCCATCTTGGCGATCAACTCGGCAAGCCGCCGCTCGCCGAGCCGCCCCGCCCCGAGCTGCCCCCGGATGTCGCCGAGCACCAGCTCCGGTGTGCGCGAGTTGGCCGCGACGATCCGCTCGACGTCGCCGTAGGGCTCGAAATTGCGCTGATAACGCACCGCCGGCAGATGCAGCCCCTCGTTGAACGTCTCGCGCGCCGAGCCCGAGCACGAGCCCGGCACCGGCCCGCCTATGTCGCTCTTGTGCTCGATCGACGCGCAGAATCCGATGTGCCGCCCCTTGTGGTACGCAGCCGTCAGCACGGCCATGTCCGGCGCGTGCGGGCTGCCACCGTCGTAGGGGTGATTGATGAGAAACGCATCGCCCTCGGCCATATCCGCGCCATAGGCCGCGATGATCGCCCGCGCACAAGCAGGAAACGCACCCAGATGCAGCGGCAGCACGACGTGCTGCGCGATCACGTTGCCCTTGGTGTCGATGAGCGCGCAGGAGGCGTCCTGGCTCTCCCGGATGATCGTCGAGTAGCCGGTGCGGAACAGCGAGTTCTGCATCTCGCGAACGATCCCCGACAGCGACGCGCGCGCCACCTCGATGTCGACCGCGCCGATACGGGATGGCGTCTTCATGCGCAGTCTCCCCGCCGCCTGACGATCAAGTTCTTGTAAGCGTCCACCTTCGCCACCTGCCCCGGCTCGATCACGATGGTGCAGTCGTACTGCTCGATCACCGCAGGCCCCGCGAACTCGTGGCCCACATCGAGCCGCTCGCGCTGATAGACGGGGCAGGCATCATGCATCGCTCCCGAAAACCGCACCGGCCGTCGCTCGCGCAGCGCTGTTTCGAGCACAGCCCCCGTCGGCTCGAAGCGCGGCGTCGCAACCGGCGGCACTAGCCCTGTGGATTGCACGCGCCAGGATACGATCTCGACCACCTCGTCGGGTGCGGCATGGCCGAACTGCTGTTTATGGATCTCGTCGAATGACACGCGAAGCCGTGCCAGATCGTCCGCGCCCGAGATCGCCCCGCACGGCACGGTGATCTCGTAACCCTGCCCCGCGTAACGCATGTCGAGAGCACGTTGGATGCGCACCTGCCCCGCACCGAAACCTTCCTCGGCAAGCTCCCCCGCCGCCTTTTGCTCGAGCTGCCGGAACACGCCGTCCACTTCGGTCGGATCGGCCGTTCCGATCCTCGTCATGCGCGAACGGATGTAATCGTGCTTCACGTCCGACATCAGAAGTCCGATCGCGGAGAACACGCCGGGATAGAGCGGCACGACGAGCCCCGCCATATCGAGGCTGTCCGCGATGGCACCCGAATGGATCGGTCCCGCACCGCCGAACGGCAGCAGCATGAACTCGCGCAGGTCGTGGCCGCGGATGGTGGAGATCGCCTTGATCGCCTCCTCCATCTTCACGTCGATGATGCGCACGATGCCTTCCGCGGCTTCCATCACGTCGATGCCGAGCGGACGCGCCACAGCCTCTTCGATGGCAGCGATCGCCGCGGACTTGTCGAGCTTCATCCGGCCACCGAGGAAGTTTTCCTCGCTGAGCCGCCCGAGCACCAGATTGCAGTCCGTAATCGTCGGCAGCGTGCCGCCGCGCCCGTAGCAGGCAGGGCCAGGGACGGCGCCGGCACTTTCCGGCCCCACCTTCAGCGTACCGAAGCGGTCGACCGTCGCCAGCGTTCCGCCTCCCGCGCTCACCGTGTTGATGTCCATCATCGGCACGGCGATGTCGCGGCCCTCGACCTTGCCGTGATTGGCAACGATCGCCTCCCCGGCCTTGATCAGCGCCACGTCGCACGACGTGCCGCCCATGTCGAACGTGATGATGTTGGGCAGCCCCGTCGCCGCCGACAGCGCGACGCCGGCCGTGACGCCGCCCGCCGGCCCCGAAAGAACCGTCGTCACCGCCTTGCGCGCCGTCGCGCTGAACGTCGCCATGCCCCCGTTCGACTGCATGATGTAGGCGGCTCGCGTCGCGATGCCGGCCTCGGCGAGACGTCCATCGAGCTTTTCGATGTAGCGCGCCAGGATCGGCTGCAGGTAGGCGTTGATGACGGTCGTCGACAGCCGGTAGTACTCGCGGATCTGCGGCACGATCTCGCACGACAGCGAGATGTCGACGCCCGGCAGTGCCGCCGCCGCCAGCTCCCTGACGCGCATCTCGTGCTCGGGGTGCAGGAACGAGAACAGCAGGCACACCGCCAGCGCCTCGATGCCCTCGCCGGAGAGTGCTGCAAGCGTCTGCCCGAGCGCTGCCTCGTCGAGCGGCTCGATCACCGTGCCGTCGAATGCAACCCTCTCCGCCGCCTCGCCCGTGCGCGATGGCAGCACCAGCATCGCTGGCTTCTGGTACATCACGTCGAAGATCGCCGGCCCGTGCGGCCGCGACTGCTCGCCGACCTCGTAGATGCCGCGAAATCCCTTCGTGACGATGAGCCCCGTGCGCGCGCCTTTGCCCTCGAGCAGCGCGTTCGTGCCGACCGTCGTGCCATGGCAGAAAAAGGACACGTCGCTGCCCTTCACGCCGCGCGACAGCAGCAGCTCTATGCCGGCCAGGATCGCGCGCGAAGGATCGTCGGGCGTGGACGGAACCTTCGAGATCGTGACCTCGCCGGTCAGCTCGCTCATGTATACGAAATCGGAGAACGTGCCCCCCGTATCGACCGTGATGCGGTATCTCGCCATGTCGCCGGCCCTGGCTCCCCGAATTCACTTTTCGTTTCTCTAGAAACGTCTCGAGCCGTACTGGGGGATCGCCTCCGGCGTGTCAAGAAAAGGGGCCTTCGTCGTACTCGGTGCAGCCGGGTCCACGCCTCCCGCGTGGCTGCGCCGGTATGTGGCGAGGCGAAAGAGCGACAACTAGGAGCGACCGGACAATTATTCTCAGATTCAGTCCCTGAATAGTAACTCTTGCCATTTTCGCATCGTTCGCTAGAAATCCCCTGCCGTGTCTGGCAGCGGGGAGACATGGTCCGGCCTCCGGACCGCCTCGGGACCTACCGTCCCAGGCGGCTCCGTGCCGGTAAACATCTGTCGCTTCCCGGCGCACGCTGAGCGCCCGTCGAGGCCGGCTTCGGGCATTGAGCACCGGGCTTGGTCCTGACACGGGCCGGAATGATCGTCGAGACTTCACAGCGCCGGACCGATATATAAGCCCTTCGATAGGATTTGCGTGCCGCTGCCATGACGGCGGCCACGCTGAACAGGAGATACGACGACATGAGCACGATGAAGGCCCTGGTCCTCAGCAAGCACGGCGACCTCGACAGCCTCGAGGTGGTGAAGGACTATCCCCGCCCCACCGTGCAGCCCGGCCACGTCGTCATCCGCGTCGGCGCCTCCTCCTTCAATTACCACGACTATTTCACCGTCAAGGGAATGCCCGGCATCAAGGTTCCGATGCCGGTCATCATCGGTCTCGACATGGCCGGCACCATTGCCGAGGTCGGCGAGGGCGTGACGGGCTGGAAGGCCGGCGACCGCGTGCTGGTCAACCCTCTGAACAAGAAGAAGGGCCTGATGGGCGAGATGCTCGACGGCGGCATGGCCGAGTATTGCCTCGTCTCCGCTGAGCAGCTCATCGCCATGCCCGACAAGGTGAGCTTCGAGGACGCAGCCTCGCTCCCCGTCGCCTACGGCACGGCCCACCGCATGATCATCACGCACAAGACGATCAAGGCCGGCGACAAGGTCCTCATCCTCGGCGCTTCCGGTGGCGTCGGCACGGGCTGCATACTGCTCGCCAAGATGCTGGGCGCAGAGGTGATCGCCTGCACCTCGAGCAACGAGAAAGTGGAAGCGCTCAAGAAGTTCGGCGCCGACCACGTGATCAACGTCAACGAGGTAGCCTTCGACAAGTGGGCGAACGAGAAGTACGGCAAGCCGCAGCGGCGCAACTACGAAGGCGGCGTCGACGTGCTGATCAACTATACCGGCGGCGACACCTGGGCGCCCTCGCTGAAGTGCATCAAGCGCGGCGGCAAGCTGCTGGTGTGCGGCGCCACCGCCGGCCACGACCCCAAGGAGGATCTGCGCTACATCTGGTCCTTCGAGATCGAGGTCAAGGGTTCGAACTCCTTCTACGACGACGACCTGAAGGGCCTCATGGACATGATCCAGGCCGGCAAGATCAAGCCGGTGGTCGACGAGGTCCTTCCCCTCGAGAAGGCCGCCGAAGGCCTCGCACTCATCCGCGACCGCAAGGTGATCGGCAAGGTGGTCGTGACGCCGTAGTGGCGCAAGGCTGGGTCCAGCGTAGCGCGACCCGGCAAAATGCAATGCCCGGCACCTGAAATGCTGGGTCGGGCTCCGCTATGCTGCGCTTGATCCAAACTACGGAGGCAATGAATGTCCGACGATATGACACCCGCCAAGGTCGAGGAGATGATCCTCACCCGCCCCTTCCATCAATGGCTCGGCTTGACCGTCACAGCGGTCACCGATGAGACCATCGAGTTGAGGGCCAAGTGGCGCGAGGAATGGGTGGTGAACCCACAAGGCGGCTGGACCCACGGCGGCATTCTTGCAGCCCTCGTCGACCTCACCGCCGACTGGGCCATGATCAAAAAGCTCGGCCGGCCGGCACCGACGGTCGACATGCGCGTCGATTATCACGCGCCAGCCAAGAAGGGCGACCTCGTCTGCAAGGGCCGGATCGTCCGCATGGGCGGCCAGTTCTCCTGCGCCGAGGCGAGCATCTACGACGAGGCCGGCAAACTGCTCGCTTCGGGCCGGGGCACTTATGCGACGGCCCCGCCACCGGCGAAGACTTGATCCAGTCGTTCGAGCCTTTCGTCATGGCCCGGATCAGCCGGGCCATCCTCGTCACCTCGGATGAAAGCACCATGCCCAATCGGCGAACGTAGATGGCCGCCTTGGCGGCCATGACGTGAAACTGGTTGAGGCACCCTCTATTACTCTTTCACGAATTGCGCGCGCATGAGCCAAACGTCACGCTTCACCAACCTCGGCGATCTCGTCCGGCGCGACCTCGACCTCGATCGCACAGCCCTCGTCGATCTCGGCGGCGAGACCGCGCCCCGGGAGTTCACGCACCGCGACCTGGACGATGCGGCCAAAGGCGTGGCCCGCGCACTGACGAAGCGCGGCTTTTCACGCGGAACGCGCATCGCGATCGTTTCGGCGAACCGCTTCGAGTATCTCGCCGCCTACTATGGCATCATGCGTGCCGGCCTCGTCGCCGTCCCGGTGAACTTCAAGTTCCCCCGCAGCGTCATCGACTTCATCCTGAAGGACAGCGCCTCTCGCCTCGTGTTCTGCGACGCGGCCCGAAAGCCCGACTGCCCTGCCGATCTGCCTGTCGTCGATTTCAGCTCGACCGGCGCGGATGGCTTCGCCGCATTCCTCGACAATGGCCCCTTCGAAACCGTCGTGCCGGCGCCCGACGATCCCGCCATGTTCCTTTACACCTCCGGCTCGAGCGGCACGCCGAAGGGTGTGATCCTGTCCCATCACAGCCATATCTGGGTGGCCGAGACGCGGCTCGGCACCCAGGACATCTCCCACCACCGCTACCTGATCGCAGCCCCGCTCTATCACATGAATGCGTTGGCGCTTTCGAAGCTCGCCGCCGTCGGCCACGCCACGATCGTCATGCTGCCGCAGTTCAAGGCGCGCGACTATATCGCGGCCATCGAGCGCTACCGCTGTACGATGTTGACCGCCGTGCCGCCTATGATCGCCATGATGCTCCGCGAGGACGACCTGCTCGAGCGCACGGACCTTTCCAGCGTCGAGATCATCCGCATGGGCTCCGCCCCCGTCAGTCAGGCCCTTATGGCCGCCATCAAGCGCACCTTCCCCAAGGCGCAGGTGATCAACGCTTATGGCACCACCGAGGCTGGCCCCGTCGTGTTCGGCCCGCACCCCAAGGGCCTTTCCCAGCCGGAGATGTCGGTCGGCTATCCCCATTCCCAAGTCCGCCTGCGCCTCGTCGACAGCGACGACCGCAACGCCGATGAAGGCGTGCTCGAAATGAGGTGCCCCGGCGTGATGTCGGGCTATCACAACCGCCCCGACCTGAAGCGTCCGATCACCGAGGACGGCTACTACGTCACCGGGGATGTCTTCCGGCGCGATGAGAACGGTTTCCACTACTTCGTCGGCCGCGGCGACGATATGTTCGTCTCAGGCGGCGAGAACATCTACCCCGCCGACGTCGAGCGCATGTTGGAGAGACACCCCGACATCGCACAGGCAGCCGTCGTTCCCGTCGAAGACGACATAAAGGGGACGAAGCCCGTCGCATTCGTGATCCCCAAGCCCGGCCAGCGTCCGGCGGAGGAAGCCATCAAGCAGTTCGCGCTCGCCAATGCGCCGGCCTATCAGCATCCGCGCTCGGTCTGGCTCGTCGACGACTTACCGCTCGCCTCGACCAACAAGCTCGACCGCGCTGCCCTCAGAACCGAGGCGGCAAAGCGGCTCGCGACCGCGCGCGACTGAATTGTCAGCCTGGCGATGCAATCGGGCAACTCCGCACGCGAGCGCCCGAAGAAAACGCGAAATGACGATATTTGCTAGATAATTAGGCGTGCCACTCAAGGGTGCAGCGGAGACTAAGGTCGTCGCCCTACGCCTTCTGTGGCCACACGGATCACTCCTTCTCGAATTGTCGCGCACCCGTTCACTGGACGTCGTTCGCGAATCACCGTCTTAGGAATGCAGGGTTGATCCCAAGTAACTGTTTCAATGGCGTCTGCGTTGAGTTGCGGCGTGCGAAACGACTGCTGGATGCATCGCGGTCTGTTTCGCTTGCGAAAAGTTAGAAAATCGCAACAGCGAGGCCTCAAACCTGAATCGGTGACTTTGCGCACCGTTCGGCTGGCTGCTTTGCAAGTGGCTGGATCGGGGTGGCCGGTGGCAGAAGGGCGAAAGCGCGCAGGCTTCGCACTTCGCGGGGGCGACACGCCCCGGCGGCTGGCACTGCGACGCTG
>CAMAYR010000072.1 GCA_945862355.1 Devosia equisanguinis
GTGCAGGCAAGGACGGCGATTCCAACCCGCTGATGGATGTGCTGAAGCTGTTGTTCTCCTGGACTTCCCTGGCATGGCTCGGGATTGCTGCACTGCTCATGATCGTGCCCGCGCACATCGTGTGGTGGTTCGAGCGCAACAAACCGGACGGCATCATCCCCACGCGCGACTACATCCCCGGCATCTTCTACGCGGTCTACTGGGCCGCGGGCACCCTCGCCACCCAGTCCGACAGCGCGCCGAAGCATTGGATCGGCCGCGTCGTCGCCGTGTTGTGGATGTTTACCGGCGTCGTGTTCGTCGCGCTCTATACCGCACAGCTCGCCGCCACCCTGACCGTCCAGCAGATCGGCGGCGGCATCAACGGTCCCGATGACCTCGCCGGCAAGCGCGTCGCCACCACCCGCGGCAGCACGGCGGCAAGCACGGTGCGCGAGTTGCAAGGCCAGGTGCTCGAGGTCGGCCAGATCACGGAAGCCTATCAGGCGCTCGTCCGCAAGACCGTCGAGGCCGTGGTCTTCGACAGTCCCGTGCTGCTGTATTACGCCGCCAACGAAGGCAAAGGCCAGGTGACCACCGTCGGCGCGCCGTTCCGCAAGGAGGACTATGGCATCCTCTTCCCCCGCGGCAGCCCACTGCGCAGCCAAGTCAACGTAACCCTACTCCGTATGCGCGAGGACGGCACCTACCAGCGCCTCTACGACAAGTGGTTCGCCACGGGCACAAAGTAGCGCTCAAAGTTCTGCCTCCAAACCACTGCGGTGCAGTCGTTGACGGCGAAGTTCGAGACCGGCCGCTGGGGCTGATCGTTTGGGCTCGACCGCGACGCGCTGCCGCAATAGTGTGGCCGGCGAGGCGAGGGGATCGAGCGGCGGAAACAACGCGGCCGGTCTCCGCAGCCACCGGGTCGGCAGGAGGACGCGGCCCAGCAACCTTTCCAATCATCCCTGCAGCCCCGTCGAGCAGCAGGCCTTACGCCCCAGCCTCACCAGCCTTTAGGAGCATCCCGTGGACACCCCCATGCCGTCCGAGACAATGAACGCCGAGGTATACCTGGCGCAGCTCGCCCGTCGCGGCGTCGAGTACGTATTTGCCAACGCCGGCACCGACTTCGCGCCGATCATCGAGGCGCTGTCGGGCCAGTCGTCGAGCACGCGCTATCCCCGCTTCATCACGGTTCCCCACGAGAACCTCGCGATGTCGATGGCCTACGGCTACTACCGCGCGACCGGCAAGATCGCGGCCGTGATGTGCCACGTCTCCGTCGGCACGGCCAACACCGTCTGCGGCCTGATGAACGCTTCGCGGGACAACATCCCCATCATGCTCGCCGCCGGCCGCACGCCGCTGACCGAGACGGGCCACATCGCTTCGCGGGACCGCCAGATCCACTGGGGCCAGGAGTGCTTCGACCAGGGCAACATGCTGCGCGAGTTCGTGAAGTGGGACTACGAGTTGCGCGCCGGCCAGCCGCCCGACACGATCGTCGACCGCGCTCTCGACATCGCCATGAGCGAGCCGCGCGGACCGGTCTACCTGACGCTGCCGCGCGAGACGCTGGCCGACAACGCCGTGCGCTCGTCACGCCCGCTCGAAGGGCTTGCTGTCGGCGTGTTGCCTGCCGCTCCCAACCAGGCCGCGATCGAAGACGCCGCCAAGCTGCTCGCCAGCGCCAAGTTCCCCCTCGTCATTACATCCTCGGCTGGCCTGACTACCGCCGGGTACCACGCCTTTGCCTCGCTGACGAAAAAGTGTGTGCTGCCCGTCGTGCAGCAGGATGCCTACACCAACAACCTGCCCTCCAGTCACGACATGCATCTCGGCTACGAGATGACGAAGGTGATGATGGAGAAGGCCGACGTCATCCTCGTCATCGACACCAAGGTGCCGTGGTCGCCGCAGCACATGCAGCCCAAGGCCTCGACGAAGATCATCCACATCGCTCCCGATCCGCTGATGTCGCGGCTGATCCCCTTCCACGGCTTCAAGTACGATCTCGCGATCGCGGGCTCCGTCCCCCTCGCGCTCCCCATGCTCGAAGCTGCGCTCGTTGCGGCCCAGAAGGGCAAGGAGAAGGCGATCGACACGCGGCGAGCCGAGGTCGCCGAGCTGCGGACTGCCTATCTGGCAGCCTCCGCCAAGGCGCTCGATGCGTCCCGGACCCGCAAGCCGTTGCTCGGCATGTACGTGGCCGATTGTGTGAACCAGCTGAAGGCGAAGGACGCCTTCATCATCTCCGAGCTCGGCCTTCCTGTGCGTTATCTCGAGCTCAACGAGCCCAACTCCTTCCTCGGCGGCACGCTGGCCGGCGGCCTCGGCCTCGGCCTTGGTGCTGCCCTCGGCGCCAAGCTGGGTGCGCCCCATCGCGAGGTCATCACCTCCGTCGGCGACGGCTCCTATATGTTCGGCAATCCGCTGCCCTACCACTTCGTGCAGCGCTCGGAGAACCTGCCGATCCTGACGATCGTGACCAACAATCTGCAATGGTACGCGGTCAACCGCTCGACCATCGCAGTCTATCCGAAGGGCAAGGCGGCCTCCGCCAACCAGATGCCGCTGACTTCGCTCGATCCTTCGCCCGCCTTCGAGAAGATGGTGGAGCCGTGCGGTGGATTCGGTGCGAAGGTGGAAAGCCCCGATGAGGTGATGCCCGCGTTGAAGAAGGCCTTCGAGGCGATCCGCTCGGGCACGCCGGCACTGCTCAACATCATCACAGAAGGCCGCTGATCGGTCCTGGTCGTCACACACGGAAGGCGGGTCGAGCGATCGGCCCGCCTTTTGTTTTATGGCGCGATCGCGCGGGCTGCGCTCGTGGCCTTGCCATACGGCGGTTCACAAGAAGCTTTGCTGGCAAAAGGCGATCGGGAACATGAGACGCGAGCGTCCGGTCCGAAGATGCATTAAACTTCGCCTTGGCCGATTGCCGGAGGCGTAGCATCAGTGCCGATGACCAACGACGAGATCCGCGCAGCTCTGAGAGCGAGTAGCGTGCTGGCTGCCCTGCCGGACGACGCACTCGACGAGATCGTGCGGCGCGGCCGCTCCGTGGCCTTCGCGAAGGGGGCGGCCATCTACCAGCGCGGCGATCCCGGCGACAGCCTGATGGTTCTGCTGACGGGGCGGGTGAAGATCGCCAACGTCACCGCCGACGCCCGTGAGGTCGTGCTGAACTTCCTCGGTCCGGGCGACCTCAACGGCGAGCTGGCCGCCCTCGACGGCAAGCCGCGCTCGGCCGACGCGTCGGCACTCGAGGCGACAGAGGCCCTCGTGATCTGGCGGCGCGAGCTCCTGCCCGTGCTCGAGCGACACCCCAAGGCGATGCTCGGGGTGATCGAGGCGCTTGCCGGCAAGGTCCGGACGATGTCGGCCGCGTTGGAGCATTCCGGGTTGCAGATGACAGCCAAGGCCGCAAGCGCTCTGTTGCGGCTGGCCGAGTTGCACGGCCGTCCGGTAGCGGAGGGCACACTGATCGACATCCGCCTGTCCCAGCGGGATCTCGGCAGCTACGCCGGCCTTTCCCGCGAGAACATGAACCGTCAGCTTTCCGCTCTTCGCGACCGGGGCCTCCTCCGTCTCGACGGCGCGTTGGTCGTGATCCTCGACCTCGATGGCCTGCAGGCGTGCGCCGAAGCCGAGGCTTAGCCACTAGTGTTCCGTCTCAGACATTTGCTACCCCCTGCGTCTGGGTTCCGAGCAAATGTCTGAGACATCAGGAACACTAGCAACTCTAAGCTTCTAGTGTTGCAATCGTCACTGACGCTTGGCAGAACACCCTGCAACAACCGGGGACCAAGCGTCAGTGACGCAACACTAGGCGGAAGGCAGGTATCCAAAGAACGCCACTGCGGTCGCGCCTTGCTGCCGGTGGCCGATGCCGATAGACAAGGGCGCCAAAACCAGCACGCTATACGACCGCGCTGCGCTTTCGCTACACGCCACAGTCAATCGAGGTGCTCGCGATGGCCTCCACATCGTTCAAGCTGCACAAGGGCGACCTGCCCGCAACCGTCACCTTCCAAGGTTCGGTCGCCATCGACACCGAGACGCTCGGCTTGAAGCCGCATCGGGACCGCCTGTGTCTCGTGCAACTCAGTGCTGGCGATGGCGTTGCCCACCTCGTTCAGGTGGCCCCCCCCTACGAGGCGCCGCGATTGAAGGCCCTGCTGGCAGATCCCGCCATCACCAAGATCTTCCACTTCGCGCGCTTCGATGTCGCCGTGCTGCACAAGCACCTCGGTGTCGCGACCACACCCATTTACTGCACCAAAATCGCCTCCAAGCTCTGCCGCACCTATACCGACCGTCACGGCCTCAAGGATCTCGTCGCCGAGATCCTGGGCGTGGACCTGTCCAAGCAGCAACAGAGCTCGGACTGGGGTGCGGCCAAGCTCACCGACCAGCAGCTCGCCTATGCGGCAAGCGACGTCTTCCACCTGCATGGGCTCAAGACCAGGCTCGACGAGATGCTGGCGCGGGAGGGCCGGACAGAGCTTGCCGCAGCCGCCTTCGCCTTCCTGCCGACACGCGCGGCCCTCGATCTTGCGGGCTTCGATGACATGGATGTCTTCGCCCACTGATACCGGCCCACCGAAGGCTTGACGCGAGCGTCGAGGCGGTGGGCCGGTATCACACTTGTGCTTGCGCGCAGCCGCGACACCAACCCTGCGCGCGCATACCTCCAAACCAAATGCCCGACGAAGGGTCGAACATTTGGTTCTCCGGTATGAGGCCGCGCGGATATAGGTTTGCGACGGCCACGCAGCCGGTTGCCAGGCGGCCTCATTCTGAGCCATTTTCGACTGCTATGCCGCACGGGCAATCCATCCGTATTCCTCCGGCGCCGTCCCGCAACGGCCGCCGGCTCCGGGACTGAAGCCGCCAGATGCCCCAGGACGCCACACCGACGCCGAGCACGGGACGCCCGCGTTCCCGCGCCGCGTTCGAGTTCGGGCTCGACCGGGAAAAAGCGTTCCGGCAGGCGCGCCGCCATACCGCACTGGTGCGGACCCTGCGCTTTGTTCTGCCGGCGGTGGCGGTGCTCATGTTCGTGGGCTACGCCGCGTTCATGCAGCGAACCCTGCGGATCAATTTCGGCGACCACAAGATCGAGGCGAAGAACATCACGATCTCGCGCGAGCAGCTGGTGATCGTCGATCCGCGATATTCGGGTTTCGACAAGCAGGGCGGCGAGTTCGAGGTGAAGGCTGCGACCGCCGAGCAGGACCACAAGCTCAAGGGCTTCGTCCGGCTCAAGACGATCGACGGCAAGATGCGCGATGCCAGCCGTGTCACGACCACACTGAAGTCGCCGCGCGGCACGATGGACACCAACACCAACATCCTCGAGCTTTACGAGCGCGTCGACGTCGTCGCAAGCAACGGCATGTCGGCGGAGCTGACCCGCGCCACGGTCCACGCCAAGGAGAACCGCATCACCTCCGACGAGCCCGTGCTCGTGCGTATGCCGAGCGGCACCGTGCGCGGCAAAGCGATGACCATCGAACAGAAAAAGCGTCAGATCCTGTTCTCCGGCGGTGTCGAGGCGAGCCTGAAGCCGCAACCCAAAGCCGCCACAGAAACGCCGCCGGCCTCTCAGGATCTGCGCGGCAGCCAGCGGCAAGGCGATGCGCCGCGCTCGGACGCACCCATCGAAGTCACCGCCTCCCGGCTGTTCATCGACGACAACACCAAGCTCGCCACGTTCGCTGGCAACGTCGTTGCCCGGCAGGCCGAGCAGGTGATGGAGACGGCCGAACTCGAGATATTCTACGACGGCCAGCCGCCAAGCGGTGCTGGTGGACAAGGATTGGCTGCAGCGGCGGACGGTGCAGGCCGGCTGCGTCGGCTGGCGTCGCGAACCGACGTCCTGCTTACGCGAGGCGAGGAGCGGGCGACGGGCAGCGCAATGGACTTCGATGCCGTGGACAACCGGGCGATACTGAAGGGCCCGGTCGCGATTTCCTCCGGTCCCGACCGCAGCGCCACCGCCGACCAAGCCGAGATGGACAACAAGAACGAGACGATCCTGCTCACCGGCAACGTCGTCGTGACCCAGCAACGCAACGTGCTCAAGGGCCGTCGCCTGGCCGTGGATCGCAAGCAGGGCACGATCAACCTCAGCGCGCCGGCCGAAGGCCGCCTCGCAAAGGGCCAGATCTCCGCGCTGCTCTACCAGGGGGAGGCCCCCGCCACCGCGGTCAAGAAAGGCCCCGCTCCGGCTGCTCCCAAGACGGGATGGGCGCCCAGCGGCGCACTGGGAGCGATGCGCGGCGACCCCAACCAGCCGATCGAGATCGACGCCGATACACTGGATGTCGACGACCGCAAGAAGACTGCCGTGTTCCGGGGCCGCGTCAAGGCCGTGCAGGGCGACTATGTAATCAACACAGAGGAGCTGGTGGCGACTTATCAGGGCGACGGTGGCCTCGCCTTGGGTACGCCGCCCTCACCCGCCGCCGCGGCCAAGGACGGGCAAGCCAAGACTTCTCCCCCAAAGACTTCTCCCCCCAAGACTGGCGCGCAACTCAAGGAAGTGATCGCGCCGCGGCGCGTTGAAATCGTATCCAAGGATGGCCAGCGGGCGCGCGGCAACTCTGCCGTGTTCGACACCAAAGCCAACACGGCGCGGCTGACCGGCGACGTCATACTTTCGCACGGGACAAGTGTCACTCAAGGCAACTGCGCACTGCTCGACATGACGACCGGCCTGATGAGGATCATCGACGCATGTGGTTTCAGCTCGAGCGGGACCTCAGCCAAACCGGGCGCCGCTGGACCGCTGACCAAGGGGCGGGCTCAACTCGTGATCGTACCCGGCATGCTCAAGGACGAGCAGAAGGTGCTCAAGGACCGCGGCAGGCCGGACACGAAGGCTGGTATGCCGGGGTCGGGCTCTGCTGGTGGGGGGGGCTCCGGCTCCGACTGGTGCGCGGCCGCCGGTCCCGCGACGTGTGCCGCGCGAAAACGACCTGCCGACAGGATTTGGCGGCAACTAGAGTAGGCCTCACGCGCTCGGCGGTTCATCTTCGAACCATCTCACTCAAACGATAAGGCACTATGATACCTTGAGAATTTTCGGTTTCGGCAAGAAAATCCCCGTCGGCGACGAGCCCGACTTCGAACCGGACGACGAGCCCAGCTCCGAGGCTGATCGAACGCGCGCCGAAGGCTCCGATGCTGCCCACGAGAGCGGCGCCACACCAGGCGCCACACCGGGCGCGGTTATAGCCGACGGCTGGCTGTCGGCCCACGACATCAAGAAATCCTATGGCAAGCGCATGGTCGTCAAAGGGGTCAGCATATCGGTCGGACGGGGCGAATCGGTGGGCCTACTGGGGCCAAACGGCGCCGGCAAAACCACAGTGTTCTACATGATCACCGGCCTCGTGCCGGCCGACCACGGCGACATCTTCATCGACGGCCGCAGGGTCACGCGGCTACCGATGTACAGGCGCGCCCGGCTCGGCATCGGGTACCTGCCCCAGGAAGCTTCGATTTTCCGCGGCCTGACCGTCGAGCAGAACATCATGGCCGTGCTCGAGCTCGTCGAGCCCAACCGCAAGAAGCGGCGCGAAAAGCTCGACTCGCTGCTCGAGGAGTTCCGGATCACGCGGCTTCGGAAATCGCCTTCGATCGCCCTCTCGGGCGGCGAGCGGCGGCGCTGCGAGATCGCCCGCGCGCTGGCTTCGGGCCCCTCTTTCATGCTCCTCGACGAGCCGTTCGCCGGCATCGATCCGATCGCCGTGGGCGACATCCAGGAGCTGGTGCGCCACCTGACCCAGCGGGGCATCGGCGTGCTCATTACCGACCACAACGTTCGCGAAACCCTTAGTCTGATCCACCGTGCCTACATCGTGTTCGATGGTCAGGTTCTGACACAAGGTAAGCCCGAGGAAATCATAACCAACGAAGACGTTCGCCGGGTGTACCTGGGAGACATGTTCAGTTAAGTAGCCATGCGTAAACCTTGATCCACCACTTAGGGGAACGGGTCGGCGACGTTATGGCGATGGCGCCTAAATTAGAGATGCGGCAAGGCCAGCATCTGGTGCTCACGCCCCAGTTGCAGCAGGCCATCAAGCTATTGCAACTCTCCAACATGGAGCTGTCGGTATTCGTCGAGGCCGAGCTCGAGCGCAATCCCCTCCTCGAGCGCGACGAACGTGGCGATGGCCCCGATCCCGATACCTCCCGCGAGCGCAGCGATGACGTCGTCGCACTCCCATCCCTCGACGAAGCGCGTTCGGATACCTGGCTGGACCTCTCCCAACCGCGCGGCGATGCAGCCAGCGTGCTCGACACCGCGCCGGAGAACGTCTTTCCGGAAGCTGCCCCCATGGACTTCGACCCACAGCTCGGAGCCGCGGGCTGGAGCAGCTTACGCCAGCACATGAACGGCTACGGCAGCATGGCCGACGACGCCAACCTGGAAGACTACGCAACCAGCGGCGTCTCGCTCAAGGAGCATCTGGCAGACCAGCTCAATGTCTCGATCGCCGGGCCCGCCGAGCGCCTGATCGGCCACTACCTGATCGACATGGTGGATGAGGCGGGATACCTCACGGTGGACTTGGCCGTGCTCGCGGAACGGCTCGGCTGCGCGGAAAGCCTCATCGGGCAAGTGCTCGCGATACTGCAGACGTTCGATCCCGTCGGCGTATGCGCCCGCAACCTTGCGGAGTGCCTGGCCATCCAGCTCAAAGATCGCAATCGCTACGATCCCCAGATCGCCGCCCTGCTCGACAATCTCCCCCTTCTCGCCAGCCACGACCTCGCCCGTCTGCGCAAGGTGGTCGGCTGCGACATGGAAGAGCTGACGGAGATGATTGCGGAGATCAAGCATCTCTCCCCAAAGCCGGGCCTGGAATTCGGATCGGTCGAGGTACAGCCCGTCATCCCGGACGTCTCGGTGCGGGCAGCCCAGGACGGTAGCTGGCTCGTCGAGCTCAACTCGGAGACCCTGCCCCGGGTGCTCATCAACCGCTCCTACTTTGCCCGTGTGGCCAAGGACGCTGCCCGGCCGAAGGACAAGGAATATCTCGTCGACTGCCTGCAGACGGCGAACTGGCTGGTGAAAAGTCTCGATCAGCGTGCGCGCACGATCCTGCGCGTTTCCGAAGAGATCGTGCGCCAGCAGGACGCCTTCCTGACGCTCGGCGTCCGCTATCTGCGTCCACTCAACCTAAAGACCGTCGCCGATGCGATCAGCATGCACGAGTCCACGGTGTCCCGCGTCACCTCGAACAAGTACATGGCGACGCCGCGCGGCATCTTCGAACTCAAGTATTTCTTCACATCCTCGATCTCCGCGGCGGGGGACGGCGAGGCCCATTCCTCCGAATCCGTGCGCCACCGAATTCGCGAATTGATCGACGCGGAGGCACCGCAGGCCGTCTTGTCGGACGACACGATCGTGGAGCGGCTCGCTTCCGACGGCGTCGAGATCGCGCGCCGGACGGTGGCCAAGTACCGCGAGGCAATGCGCATTCCCTCGTCCGTGCAGCGCCGGCGCGAGAAGATGATGATGAGCCGGGTTGCAAAGACAGCCTGAAGTCCCTCGGTCTGGCCGTGTATCGACGCTGCAATCGGGCGCTACGGCGGCCTTAGTGTGGCCGGGACCTACAGCGCGAAAATGGTGGCCCCCGTCGGCACTGTCATGGTGCGAGACGGCTCGTGATTTGACTCTGCCGTCCCCCGGGGGCTAGCGTCGAGTCGTCGCGCCGCAAGGGCGATAGCCCGGCTCGCACTAGAGCGAACGACTTCCGTTTCAGGCAACCAAGCTGGGTAGGACATGTCACTGCAGATCACGGGCAAAAACATCAACGTAGGCGAGAGCTTCCAGTCCTACGTCGCAGAGAAGCTCGATGCAGCGATCGACAAGTACCTTGGGCAATACCTCGCCGCACACGTCCGCGTCGAAAAAGAACGCGGCCGCTTCCAGACCAACTGCTCGGTGAGGGTACGCACGGGTCTCATGCTGGAAAGCTCCGGCGAAGGCACTGACGCCTACGCCAGCGCGGATGCGGCCTTCGAGCACCTGGAAAAGCGACTGCGCCGCTACAAGCGAAGGTTGAAGAATCGCCACCACTTCGATACCCCTGAACTGACGGCGGCAGACAGCGTCGAAATCAACGATTTCGTCGTGGAATTGTCGGACCACGATGAAGGCGAGGATGCGGCGGATGGGAAAGCCCGGGCAGATCATCCGCTCGTCATTGCCGAGAACGCGCGGACGCTGCTGAAGCTTCCCGTCAGCGAGGCGGTGATGCGGTTGGACTTGACGGAACAACCCTTTTTGGTGTTTCGCAATGCAGCCAGCGATGAGATAAACGTCGTTTACCGTCGGACGGATGGAAATATCGGCTGGATCGACGCAGCTCAGGCGGCGGGGGAAGCCCTGGAGCAGGCTCGTCGGGGGAATGGTCCAGTCGTAGCCAAGCGTTCGCCGGCCGAGTTGAAAGCATCGTCCAACCAGTCCATGGATGATCTTTCCAAGCGAAGTTCCTGAAGCTGCCAGTGCGAGCCTGCACTGGCGGATAGCTCATGAGCCATTGGTCCTTTCGGGGCAGATTGCCGATCATGGAACTTCTCGACCTTCTGACCGAGCGCAGCATCATCCCAGCGCTCAAGGCGAAGACCAAGAAGCAGGCTCTCCATGAGCTTGCCGAGCTAGGCAGCACGGTCACAGGCTGTCCCATGCGGGACATCCACGAAGGCCTGATGCAGCGTGAGCGGCTCGGCTCCACGGGGCTGGGGGGCGGCATCGCCATTCCCCACGCGAAGTTCAAGGGCCTCGAACGTATCCACTGCCTGTTCGCCCGTCTCGACCGGCCCATCGATTTCGAATCGCTGGACAACGAGCCCGTCGACCTGATTTTCGTCCTGCTCGCCCCGGAGCACGCCAGCGGCGACCACCTCAAGGCGCTGGCCCGCATCTCCCGCTTTCTGCGCGAGCCAAAGGCGCTCGACCGCCTTCGCGCCACGCGCGAGCGCAAGGTCCTGTTCGCGATCCTCACTCAGCCGGCTACCTCGCACGCGGCCTGACCAACAGCCACTGTGCCTGGGTCCCGCATAGGATCGGCCGCCGTTGCGTCGATCCCCTCACCCGTGATGTTATCCTGCGCTTGCAATGCGTCCGCAGGCGAAGACGAAGGCGACGGCGAAGGCTGTCTTGCCAACAAGGTATACCGCTCCATGCCATCTCCGATCTCGCGCCGCGGCTTGTCCCAGGAGCAGCAGCTCATGGCCGAGAGCTGCACCCGGTTCGTCGACAGCACAGTGCTGCCCTACATCCGCGCGAACTGGAAAAAGGAATGGTCGATGGAGCCGGAGGGCCGGCTCCCCACCGAAATTCTCGTGGAAGCCGACCGGATCGGCATACGCACGCTCGGCGTGCCCGTCGAGTACGGCGGCATCGAGCTCGATCAGGCGACCGAGACGGGGACGTTCGCCCTCATCTCCGAGGAGATCGCCCGCGGCGACAGTGGCCTTGCCGACAAGCTCGTCCAGAATTGGAAGGTCTCGGTGCTGCTGCGCAATCTCGCCCCGAAGCACCTCCAGGAGAAGTGGTTTCCCCGCCTCGTCGAGGATCCGCAATTCCTGCTCGCTCATTGCCTGACCGAGCCGTCCGGAGCATCCGACCGCTGGCTGCCCTACGACGTGCCCGAAGCGCAGATGCGTACGCGCGCGGTGCGCACGAAAGGCGGCTGGATCATCAATGGCCGCAAGCAGTTCATCTCGAACGGCTACGACGCAAGCCTCTACGTCGTCTACGCGACGACCGAGCCAGGCGTGGGTATGACCAAGGGCACGTCGAGCTTCCTCGTTCCGCGCGAAACGAAGGGGCTCACAGTCGCGCGTTGCAACGAGACGCTCGGCTGCCGCTTCATGAACAACGGCGAGCTCGTTTTCGAGGACATGTTCATGGCCGACGATCACCTGCTGGTCGAGGGCAACTCGCTGGCCAAAGCGAGCGTCTATTTCCGCCCGGGCAAGATAATCCAGGCATCGAAGAACCTCGGCGTCGGCGCGCGCTGCATCGAGGTCGCGCAGGATTACGTCCAGAACTATGTCCAGGGCGGCAAGATCCTGATCAAGCATCAAGCCGTCGCCGTGCGCCTGGCCGACATGATCATGCGCGTCGAGGCCGTTCGCGGCCTGCTCGATCGAGCCAGCCATGCCGTCGACGAAAACGCACAAGACGCCGACGCGCTGTGCAACATGGCCAAGTGCTACGCGTCGGAGGAGATCATGAAGGTGGCGCATCATTGCGTGGAGCTGCACGGCGGTAACGGCATGATGCTCGACTTCGGCGTCGAGAAGCTGTTCCGTGACGCGGCCATCTTCCTGCACATGGACGCCACCACCGACATCTCGAAGTTCAAGATCATCAAGTCGCTCTATCCGCAGACCGCCGGCAAGTACGCCGGGCGAGAGGACTGATGCCGGCGAGCCGGACGACCGCGGCGGTCCGGCGTGGCTTGAGCATTCCACGGCTTGAGGCCAACGGTATTCCGAACAACTACGGGCGCCTGACGAGGCGATGCACGCCGGCGCGGCCATTAGCGGTTAGCGCATAACGAACGTCGGCTATCAGACCGATTGTAACCCTGGCAACGGCACTGGCAACGGCACTTGCGGTTGCGGCCATTCGTGGTCATCCTGCGTGTGAGCCGGCGAGTAGATCGGCCGAACAGAGGAAACGCCATGGAGGGCACGATGAGGAAGCAATCGGTCGCCGCAGTCGCATTCGGCCTCGCCGCCAGTCTCGCCGTCGCATCGACGCAAACACGGGCCGATCCGTTGGCCGACTTCTTCAAGGACCGGCCGATCAACTTCATCGTTTCATACGGGCCCGGTGGCAGCTACGGCCTCTATGCACAGATCGCCGCGCGCCACCTGCCCAAACATCTGCCGGGCAAGCCGACTATCGTCGTCCAGTTCATGCCCGGCGCGGGCGGAATCACGGCGGCCAACCACCTCTACAATCTGGCGCCGAAGGACGGCAGCACGATCGCCACCGTGACCAAGGATCTCGCACTCGAGCAGGCGCTGCGCCCCGCCAGCGTGAAGTTCGATGCCCGAAAATTCGGCTGGGTCGGCAGCTTCTCGGAGTACATCGCCGTGTTCGCGGTGTGGTCCGCTTCCGGCATCAAGTCGATCGAGGACGCCAGGAAGCGCGAGACGATCTTCGCGACCAGCGGGCGCGGGCACCAGGGCTCGCAGCTCGCGGTGCTGCTCAACGAGTTTGCCGGCACCAAGTTCAAGCTCGTCGCCGGTTATCGCGGCGCTGCGGACATGAATATCGCCATGGAGCGGGGCGAAGCGCACGCGCGCATTTCGTCGTGGAGCGGGCTCAAGAGCCAGCAGGGCGCCTGGATCACGGACGGCAAGGTCGCCGTCATCTCGCAGGGTGGCGCGACGCGCCAGCCCGACTTGCCGAAAGTGCCGCTTTACACCGACCTCATCAAGGACCCCGAGGGCCGAAAGCTGCTCGCGCTGATCGAATCCGGCGCCGTCGTCGGCTGGCCGGTGCTGCTGCCGCCCGGCGTGCCGGCCGACCGACTGGCGGCGTGGCGCAAGGCGTTCGACGCGACCATGAAGGATCCCGAGTTCATCGCCGAGGTCACCAAGGCGAAGCTCGACATAGGCGCGAAGACGGGCGCGGAGATCGAGAAGGCCATGACGCAAGCGCTCGCCATCGACGAGAAGGTACTGGCGCGGGCGCGCAAGATTGCCGACGTGACGAAATAGGAGCTGCTGATGTCCGCGCAGAAATCGTCTTCAACCGCGGCGGTCGAGCCCGAGCGCGCCCGCTATCGCGCCGATCTGCTGACCCTCAACGCCAAGCCGCTGTGGGAGCGCACGATGGTAATGGGGCCCGGCAACGACGCAGTGCCCGCCATCTGGCACTATCGCGACATGCGGCCCCAGCTGTTGCGCGCAGCCGAACTCGTGACCACCGAGGAAGCCGAGCGCCGCGTATTGATGCTCGAGAACCCCGGGCTGCCGGGCTCGACGTATATTCTCACCTCAGTCTACAGCGGGTTGCAGATCATCCTGCCCGGCGAGATCGCGCGTGCGCACCGGCATTCGACGAACGCCATGCGCTTCATTCTCGAAGGTGGTGGCGCCTACTCGAGCGTCGAGGGCGAGCGGGTCATGATGAACCCGGGCGACTTCGTGCTAACCCCCTACTGGACGTGGCACGACCACGGCCATGTCGGATCGGAGCCAGTCATCTGGCTCGACGCGCTCGACAACCCGGTGGCGAAGTTCTTCGGTGCGATGTTCCGAGAGAACTACGCGGGCGAGACGCAACCCGTCACGCGCGCGCCGAACGAGGCGGAGACGCGCTATGGCGCACACCTGCTGCCCGTCGAGATGAAGTCTGGCAGCCGCTCCTCGCCGCTGATGCTCTACCCTTACGACCGCACGCGGGAGACACTTCTCAAGCTGTCGCGGCTCGGCCCGGTGGACCCCGCGCAGGGCGTGAAGCTGCGCTACGCCAACCCGGCGAGCGGGGGCTATCCGTTCCCGACCATCGCAGTGTTCATCCAATGGCTGCCGGCCGGGTTCGCAGGTGCGGCCTACCGCGCGACCGACGGCACGGTGATGTGCTGCGTGGAAGGCCAGGGCAGCATCGCCTTCGGCGATCGCGTGTTCCAGTTCGAAAAGGGCGACGTCTGGTGCTGTCCGCCGTGGATCACCTATCGGATCTCCGCTGCGAGCGAGGCCATCGTGTTCAGCTACTCCGACCGCGCCGCTCAGGAGGCGCTCGGCTTCTGGCGGGAGGAAACGCTGAAAGGCAATCAGGGCTGAAGGATCGGCCGACGCCAGGGCAAGCCAGCAAGCGCGAAGGGAGCGCGTCCACCATAGCGAAGCTGGCGTCTGTTCTGCACCAAAGGGTCGATCCTTCAAACACGACTTGATGAACAGGTTGCACACAATGCATCGAAATCGAGATCCGCGCCTTGGCAACGAAGAAACGGCGGACCAGATCAGATCCACGACCGGGAGGGCTGCCATGTCGCGTTCATTCACGAAAATCGCCAGCATTTGCATCGTGGCACTTGCCGCAACCGTTTCACAGGCGGCTCCTGCCAGCGCGGACGGCATCGCTGATTTCTATCGTGGCAAGCAGATTCGCTTCATCGTGCGTACCGCCACAGGCGGCGACTACGATCAATACACCCGGCTGATCGCCCGCTTCCTGGGTCGGTATATTCCCGGCAACCCGACATTCGTCGTTCTCAATATGCCAGGCGGCGGCGGCATCGTCGCAGCCAACTACATGGCTCACGTGGCGGCCAAGGACGGCACGGTGATCGGCATCGTCAGCTCCGGTTTGCCACTCGACCAGGCGCTCGGCCTGTCGCAGCAGTTGAAAGCGGACATGAGGGAGTTCAACTGGATCGCGAACGTCGTCTACTCGAACCAGATCCTGACGGTGTGGCACACTTCCAAAACCAAAACGCTGGCCGATGCCAAGACGCGCGAGACCCTCATCGGTACAACGGGTGCCGGGTCCGGCTCGGTGCAGTATCCAGCCTTCTACAACAACGTGCTGGGCACCCGGTTCAAGCTCGTCACCGGCTATCGCAGCGGCACGGAAATCGACCTGGCAATGGAGCGCGGCGAGGTTGATGGACGGGGAACGATACCGTTGTCGGGCTACATGGCCTCACGGCCGACATGGATCCCCGAGCGCAAAGTGATCGCGTTGATCCAGGCAGGACCCGCCAAGGAAGCCGCACTGCCCGACGTGCCGCTGATCCTCGATCAACCGGTGTCGGCCGACAAGCGACCGCTGATCGAGATGATGGCACGTGCTTCCAGCGTCGGCCGCCCGCTGGCAACTACGCCGGGCGTTCCATCAGATCGCGTCGCTGCGTTGCGCACAGCCTATGTGCAGATGCTCGACGATGCCGAGTTCAAGGCAACCGCGGCTAAAGAAAGCATGCAGATCAAGCCGATGAGCGGCGTCGAGCTCACCAAGCTGATTGCGGGCATTCTCGATGCGCCAGCCGATGTTCGGACGCGCTTGAAGGAGGCTCTGCAGCCCAGGGCCGAGTACACATCGAAGGCGCCATCGGCGAAAAAATAGCGCCCGTCACCATCCAGCTCGACATCAACGCGATTGCGATAACTCGAGCTGTCAGCCCCACCGCTTCAACCAGCCGAGACCGTCGAGTGTGCCCGCACGCGGGGTGTACTCCGCGCCGACCCAGCCGGTGTAGCCGAGCCTGTCGAGCGTCGCGAAAAGGTAGCCGTAGTCGATCTCGCCCTCATCGGGCTCGTGACGCCCCGGCGATCCGGCGAACTGCACGTGCGCGATGATCGGCATCATCTCGGTCAGGGATGCGACGATCTCGCCGTGCCGCCGCTGGCGGTGGTAGAAGTCGTACTGCAGGCGCACGTTGGCCAGATCGAGCCGTCGAATGATGCGCGCGGCCTGATCGAAGTCACCGAGGAAGTAGCCGGGATTGTCGTAGAG
Organism: Devosia equisanguinis; assembly: GCA_945862355.1. GTDB lineage: Bacteria > Pseudomonadota > Alphaproteobacteria > Rhizobiales > Hyphomicrobiaceae > CAMDPA01. Next base: position 16,496 of record CAMAYR010000072.1, read on the forward strand.
GTTCAGCGGTTCGATGAGCGCCGTCCCCCCGATCGGCGCGAGCCTGGCCGCCGCGTGGCGCAGCGCCGCCTCGAACGCCGCCTCGCTGGCGGTCTCGTGAGTTCCGGCCATCACGTGGATCAAGCGGCAGCCGGTGGCCTGCATATAGTCGAGCGCGACGTCGAAAGACCTCGCGAACGCCGCCGCCTCACCCGGGATCGCCGCAAGCCCGCGCCCGCCCGCTTCTGCCGCGCCGCGCGGCGTGTTCATGAGCACGAGCTCGAGCCCCGTGTCGGCGAGGCGCCTGGCGATCGCATCGGGGGTCTCTGCGTAGGGAAACTGCACCTCGACGGCCGCGAAGCCCGCATCGCGCGCGGCCGCGAACCGGTCGAGCAGCGGCCACTCGGTGAACATCAGGTTGAGGCTGGCAGCAAACTTCGGCAAGTGCAGGCGCCTCCCCGGTTCGATCGGATGGGACGGCCATCCAATACCATGCCGTCGTCATCTCTAACCGTTCGGCGGCGAGCCCTGGTCTATCTCCCAGCCGGCCCGCCGGCCGCCGTGCGCGCAGGCCGCGTCGACATCGAGATGCCATGTAGCAGCCAGTGCCCGCCGACGGCCTCGAACACGAGGTCGAATACTATGCGGTTCGGCGCAGTCGGATAAGAGCCCTTGAGCCGCAACCGCCGCTCAGCCTCCAGCGAAGGGGCCCCGTCGAGTTCCGGCGACATCACCGCCGCTACGCCCAGATCGAGCCGCGCACGCCGCAGCTCCGAAAAGATCTGGGCCAGATCCGCCGCCGAGTTGCGCTCTCGGAAAGACGGGGCCGACACGTCCCGCAGCACGGTATAGTTGCCGGTCCGATTGGCGTCGTTGAGCGTCAGCAGGACCGAGCGCGTGAGGAACTCGACTTGGCCCGCAATCGGCGTCTGGGCACTTGGCCGGGCAGCCGCGGGCTTGGCTGCGACGCGCTGGGGCTGCGGCGGCTTCGCCTTGGCCGGCGCGGGTGCGGCGGGCTGAACAGTTCGGCTCTGCCACCCCTGCGCGACGGCAGCCGTCGTAAGACCCAATGCGGCGGCAGTAATGACGCAGATACGCGCGATACTCATGATGTCGCTCCATCCTATTGCATGTCGGCGAGAAGAGGCTGCGGCTACCGCCAAGTAAGCTGCAGCCCGAGCCGCGAGCCGAACGCCCCGTCGTAAGTGCTGACGCCGACACCGGCGCCAACCGACAACGCCGTGTTGGTCCCCAGGAAGTTGCGGTCGAGCACGCCGAGCGCTCCGAGGCCGATCGCGTGCTTGCCCTGGAACTCGCCCCAGTTGACGCGAATGCCGAAGGTGTCGCCGGCGAGCAGCACCGGATCTGAGACCGCCAGCGCGACCGCTACGCCGTCGAGCGCCTTATCCGCTTTCCGATCGGCAGTCGTGATCCGCTGGTCGAATGTGCGAACCGTGCTCTCAACGTTCGTCAGTCGATGCTCCGTGGAGGTCAGGCGTGTCTCGACACCCCTGACGCGGGTTTCCACACCGCCGATCCGCGTCGTGTTCGAGGCGATAGCCGACGTGTTGGCTGCCGTCTGCCCCTGCAGCGTCGTGACGTTGCCCTCGATCGTGGAGACCCGACCGGTGAGCGCCGTGACGTTGCCTTCCGTCGTGGTCATCCGGCCCTCGAGACCGGTGATACGCGTCGTATGGCTCGCGACAGTGCTCTGGAGCGTCGTGACATTGCCTTCCACCGCAGTCATGCGCGTGCCGAGAGAAGAGACGGACCCTTCCACGGTGGAGACCCGCGTGCCCAGAGATGCGATCTGGGCGGTGTTGGCAGCACTTTGCGTCTGCAACGTTCCAACCTGGGTTTGCAGCGTGCCGACGTCGCTCTGTAATGTGCCGACGGCTGTCTCCACCGTTGCCACCCTGCCGTGGAGCGCCCCGCCATCTCCGGCGAGATTGCCGGCGGCATCCGTCGTGACGACCTCGAGAGGCCCCGTCTGGGCGGCACGGCTCGCAGCGCTGGCGATGCCCGCTGCGGTCAAGGTGCTGCTGGACGCGCCGAGCGCGATCTGGTTCGCCCGCGTCGTCGCCGCGCCTGCACCGATAGCGACCGAGTTGTCGTGCGCCGCGCTCGCCCCCGCACCGAAGGCCGCCGCATTCGCGCCTGCCGCCGCCGAGCCGAAGCCGACAGCGGTGCTGTTGGCCCCGGCCCCCTGGAACAGCAGGTTCGGATCGACAGCTGCGAGGTTGCCAGAACTGTCAGCGGAAACCGCCAGACGTGCACCGGATTGGGCTGCGGCACTCGCAGCAGAGGCTATGCCGGACATCGTGTAGGTGTTGGAGGACGTGCCGAAGAGCTGCTGGTTATCGCGCGATGTGGCGACACCCTGACCGAACGCTGCCGCGTTGGCGTGGGCGGCCGCCGATCCCTGCCCCACAGCGGTTGCGCCGGACCCTGTCGCCTGCGCGCCTTGCCCGACCGCTGAAGCACTTGCGCCGCTGGCCGTGGCGCCCTGGCCAAACGCGGCAGCGTTGATACCGCTGGCAATGCTTCCTGCCCCGCTCGCCGTCGAGTTCACCCCGGTGGACGCCGCCGACTGGCCGATCGCCGTCGCGTTCGACTGGCTTGCAATGGCGTTCCGCCCGCAGGCGGACGTATTGACTGCGCTGGCTTACGCCGCAGCACCCGTTGCCGTCGCCCCTTCCGCCGTGGCCCGAGCGTCGTTGCCGATCGCCGTGGCGTATTCCCCCTGGGCGCGTGCGATATCGCCGATGGCAGTCGTACTGTTGGAGAGCGCCCGCGCACCCCGGCCGAGCGCCGTGCCGTTGGCGCCGACTACCTGTGCCGCGCTGCCGAGCGAGGTTGCGTTCAAGCCGCTGGCGATGGCGTTCGAGCCGACGCTCGTGGAGTTGATCGCCAACGCGCCTGCCCCGTTCCCGATCGAGGTGGAGTTGTCACCTGTAGCCGAGGCCGCGTTGCCGATCGAAGTCGAATTGACGCCCGTGGCCGCAGCCACTGTGCCGACCGCCGTGGCGTTACCGCCGATCGCTTGCGCTTGAGAGCCTAGCGCCACGGTATTGGCACCCTCCGCTCTCGCCGCCTGGCCGACTGCCGTGGAGTAACCGCCTTCTGCCCGCGACTGGCCGCCGAACGCGGAGGAGGCGAGGCCGGAGGCTACAGCGTCGGCGCCGCATGCCAGTGCCATCGAGGCCGCCATGGCACTGCCGAAGGAGCCACCGAACTGCTGGCAAACGAACTGCGCTGCGGCAGGTGATGCGGTGGTGAGCAGGCGGGCTCCGAGCACGGCGGCACTGATGGGTCAACCGGAGGCAACCACCTTCAGCTAGTGCCCCAGGGCTCCTCGCCGAGACCATCGGCTGGATGACAACCTGAGCCGGCAGTCTGCCCGGCCCCACCGCAGGTAGCATGTCGCGCTGCGACGAGGCCGCATCCGCGTTGCCACGGCTCGCCGGAATCACTTGTCCTGCCTGGATGAAGGGGGGCGGCGTGACCGCCATCACATGCTCTGAGCCGCACAGCCGGTCTGAGCGCTCGCCTGAAGATTTCGGCGCAAGGATACGCAAAATACTAACTCCACAACCGAACTGCATGAAGAACACAGTGTCGAGACCGTGTCCCGGGTCTCCTTATATCAATCTAAAATTGTCACTATTTATTCAACTCTATTTTTGCGTGTATAGCTTCCAGCCATCCGCGCGCAACTTCCGATGTGCTGCGATTCGCGCACGCTCCGAGGAAGTCAGCTCGCACAACGCCGAGCCAAGGCGATTCCGGCAGATACTACGATCGAGCCCCTGCTCTAGGGGAACCTAATAGATTGTTTTAATTGGCCAAAAATGATGCCGCCAAGGGCTGATCCCGACCGGCCGCGGGCCACGGCTCGCCGCCGAGAGGCGCAAGCCGGAAAGTTCTGCCGAACGTTCAGGTTCGGTTCATCCGCCAGGGGTCATGAATGCGCCATCAGCGTCAGCGAGAACACTTAGCAGTGTCCGACGGCGCTGGGGGCAGTGGGATCCAAAGTTGATGAACCTGCGTTTAGTCTACCGACGTGCCCCAAGCTACCCATCGCTCACCAAGCGTGGTTTTCCGGAAGCCCTGTCGCCGTCTGTAGGTCGGGGGATCGGCAGCTGCGATTTGGGGTGTCATAGCGTCGCGACGGAGCTTCAGAGCCGGCCAGACGCAACAAAAGTAAACCGATGACGATCAAGAGCACAACCTCAGTGGAAAAACTTCAGCAGAGCGTTTCGGAACCGAGGCGGACGATCATGTCGAACAGCTTGCTTTCAGCTCAGCCCGTATCGGCGAACGGGTCGCACGCCAACGCGACGGCAACGGTTACCCCGCTTCCAGTGGGTCTCGGCGCGCGTTCGGCAGTTGTCATGGAGCGCAAGGTCGCGCACCATGGAGTTCGCCGTTCGGAGGCCCCTATGTTCGTTGACACTGCCCGCACTGTCCTGCCCATCGAATTCCAG
>CAMAYR010000073.1 GCA_945862355.1 Devosia equisanguinis
TGGGCGGCATCATCGGCAGCGGCATCGCCGTCGTGAAATACGACCAGATCATCGACTTCAGCGTGCGCCTGTTCGGCTCGGGCGCCAACGAGTTGTACGTGGCCCTGCTTGCGCTGGCAGCGTTCGCGGCCGCCATGTTGCTTTTCCACTGGATGGCGAAGGAGGAGGAGGAGCAGGATCGGCTGGACCGGCAGGCCCAACAGTGAGCCGTCTCCGCACCGGCCTCCTGCTTCACCAACGAGACGACGTCAGCCGATGAGGCCTTCGAGTGTCGCGATCCCAGCGCTCTGGGGAAACACCGTCTCGGCCAGCGCCCGCTCCGGCATACCCAGGTGATCGCGCAACACCCCCTTGAGCACGCCGCGCAAGTCACATGTCGGCTTCAAGTCGCGTCCCTGGTGCAAGTCTCGCTCGGCGAGCCCAGGCCAATCCGCGATCACGCGCCCGCCTCTCACACCCCCGCCGATCACGAGCGCTACCGTCGCCGTCCCGTGATCGGTGCCGTCGGTACCGTTGACCCGCACCGTCCGCCCGAACTCGGTGACGATGACCACGACGGTGTCCTTCCATGCCGGCCCGATCCCCTCCGCGAATGCTTTGATCGCGGCGTCCAGACCACCGAGCCGATTGGCGAGCTGGCCCTTGATGGCGCCAGCGTTGGCATGGGTATCCCAGCCGTTATAGCTGAGCGCACCGATCCTTGGCCCCTCGGCGCTGCCCAGGAAGCGCGCCGCAGCCTCTGCCGTGCCGACGAACTCCCGCATCAAGGGCGGTTGGGCCACACCACCCTTGGCCGAAGCCTGCCCTTTCGGTTGGCCTTTCATCGGCGCCGAGCCGCCCCCCGCGAGCGCGATCTTCTCCATCGCGACACCATCGGCGAACGCCTTGGCCAGACCAGGATCGGTCTCCGCGTAAAGATCCATCAGCCGCTCGATCGTCGACTGGCGCAGGGGAATTCCGAATGTCTGCGGTATCCACGACAGTACCGGCGCCGACCCGCGCATGACCAGCGGCACCACCGCGCCCATCGCGAGCCCCTTCGCCGGGGGCTTCGTCAACCCGCCCGGATTGGCCATGCCGCCACTGGGGAGCCCCTTCAGCGCCCGATTGAGCCAGCCGTCATCCGTCCGGCCAACACCGGGCAGACCGCTCTCCAGAACGTCCTGCGCATCGAAATGGGAGCGCTCGCGGTATGGCGTCGCCACCGCATGCACGACCAGCGCCTCGCCCTTGCGATAGAGCCCGTGCAGGTAGGGCATCGCCGGATTGAGCACGAAGAAGCCGTCGAGCGCCAAGCCGGCGCCTTCTCCAGTGGCCGTCACCGCTAGCCTGCCGCGCAACGCGCCGAGCCCTGGATCGCCAGCGGGGGAAGCGAGCCATAACCCGTCCAGCCCGCCGCGCAAAATGATCGTCAAGAGGCGCGGATCGCGGCTACCGGCCGACGCGGCGCGCGGCAGAAGCCCCCACATCGACAGGCTGACGCCGCCGCCCATGAGCGCGCGACGCGAGATCGAACGAGCCTCGTTGCAGCCGGACATCCTCATCTCCTCAGAAACTCCGGGCTCATCATCAACAGCTCGAAACCCTGCTCGCGGACTTCGGCGCGCTCCACCGCCAGCATCGTCTGCCGAGACAGCGCATCGCCGAACAGATCCGAGGCAGCCGCGCGCGGATCCGCGCCACGATCCATCAGCCGTGCCGCCCGCTCCGCTATCCGCAAGCGTTCCCGCACCGCTGACGGTGCCATCCAGGCGTCGTCGTCGTCGGGCCATCCCTTGGGCGAGGGCGGTGCCCACAATGGCTGGCCGATCGCCGCTGCGATCCTCACCGCCTCGGGGGCACGCAGCCGCAGCTCGAACGCACGCATCAGCGACACCACGAAGTCGAACGGCGGAACCACCTTGCGCGGTGGCGCCGCCCAGCACTCCGGCGCCGTAGCGAGCGCGCGCGCCAACTCGGCAAGATCACCGTCGGTAGAGCGGAACGTCGCCTCCAGCCGGGCGACGAGCGCAGGCGGCGGATTGTCGGCGACGAAGTGCCGGGCAAGCTTCCGGGCGATTTGGCGTGCCGTCGCGGGATGGCGTGCAAGGTCGGCCAGCACAGCCTCTCCTGTCGCCAAGCCACGATCGTCGTAGCGCTTTCCCAGCACGACGCGGGGCCCCGGCTCGTGCCGATCAGGCGTGAAGACGAAGCGCCCGGGAACGATCTCCCCGCCGCCGAGCCGCGCTGCGAGCCTGGGATTGGCGGCCGCATTTGCGGCGAGCTGTGGTTCTGCGATCGTCCATCCGGTCAGCACGTTCGCCAGGCTCGTCACGTCGGGCTGGCTATAGCCGCCGGCAACACCGAGCGTATGCAGCTCGAGGATCTCGCGGGCAAGGTTCTCGTTGAGGCCCCGCCCCCGTTTGCGGCCGACCGGACTGCCAGGTCCGACCGACTGCGCATTATCGAGATAAACCAGCATGGCGGGATGCTGCTCGACCGCCTTCAGCATGTCCCAGAAGCGACCGAGCACATGCGGCCGGATCGCCTCGCGCTCGAAGCTGCCCGCCAGCACGCGAACCATCTGGCCCTTGAGTCCCGAGATGCAGAAATGATTGGACCAGAAGTAGACGAGACGTTCCAGAAACGGCTGAGTGCTCGCAACGGCATGATCGAGGCGGGCCCGCGCCTCTTCGCGGAATACCTCGCGCCGGATCTCGCCCGGCCGGACAACGCCACCGGCACCCGCAGCCGCCCTTTTCTCCGCCGGCATTTCCATTGGCGGCATAACTTCCAGCGGCGTACTCGCGGCAGCACCCCGAGCGCCGGGCGCCACGGGGGACTTCTCCGCCGAGCGCATGTCCCCGGGCCCTGCTCCGGAACCAACCGGTCCCTCGTTCGATCGCAGACCGGGCAGCTTGCGGCGTGCCTCGCGCTGCGCACGCTGTGCGCTGCGCAACGCCTCGAAGGAAAGGTGAGAGGGCTCGAGCGCTGGGTCGGTGACGAATGCTGCAGACCGGTGCTGCAAGGCGGCAAGCACGTAGCCGCGCGGATCGGCCGCCACCTGCTGCAAATCGCCCCGTCGCGGGCCAAGGCCGAAGCGTCGCAAGGCGATGGAGGCTTCACGGTGCTTCATCTATCGGTGGCTCCGCCAACGGTCCGCGCCATCATCCGTGGCAAGAACGACGATGCGAGGCCCGATCCGTCGCGATACATACCGCGCACAACATCCTGGCGCAGACCGCGCGCCGCCCGAACACCGCTATCGGAATGCCCGGAAAAAGGACAGGCACATGCACACGGTAAGAGTTTTCCGGTCCATCGGCGACCAGTGAGCACGCCCAAGCCAGCGCTTGCACCAAGCAGCGCTGGCCCTGCTTCTGTTGAAGTCAGCGCGCGGCTTGCGCGGTACGGTTGTTCAGAACCGTCTGAGCCCGCCGGTTCTGCGACCAGCAAGAGATATCGTTACACACGGCCACCGGACGCTCCTTGCCGTAGGAGACATGCCGCATGCGCTGCGCGGGAATCCCGTTACGGGTCAGGAAGTCGCGAACAGCCACCGCACGGCGAGCACCCAGCGCGATGTTGTATTCTCGCGTCCCGCGCTCGTCGGCGTGACCTTCGATGGTGATGGTGTACTGGCCGTACTGCTTCAGCCATTGCGCCTGCTTCGACAGCGTCTGTTGCGACTCTGGCGTCAGGTCGCTGCTATCGGACGAGAAGTAGACGATGTCGCCTACGTTCTGCGAGAAATCACGTGCCGAGCCCGGCACAGCTGGCGCACCTCGACCAGCGCCTGGTCCGAGGCCGGCCTCGAGGTTGTCCTTGTCCTTGTCCGCGCAGCCAGCGATCGAAACGGCCACGACGAGAGCCGCAGCAATTCGCGCCAAGCGTCCGAGAAACGGGAAAGTCGCCATCATTGGTATCCTGTCCGTGCCCGCAGCGGGCATTTGCCTACCCGTGGGACCAGCGAATCGCCTCGGCACACATCATCGTGCCCAAGCATGCTGACTAGCCGAAGTGTCTGGACCAACAAAGTCCGCCTCTATGGTTATGCCCTGCATTCCGCACATCACCCAGCGCCGTCTATCGTTCCAGCATCCCGATTTGAGCATTCCGCTCGGGCCCCGGCCGCGCCGGGCAAGAATGGCGCGCCCCACGATGCCCACCGTGAACATCTTGTGTAACGCGCTGTTCGTCCAAAAATATGTCGAGCTAGCGGCATTCTGCCAGCACACGAGGCGCAAGTCCTCTGCTGCTCAACCTGGACACTCCACTCGGCCTCAGCATCAGCCGCCCCGCCATCTACTTCACACCTTTGGAAGTAGCATGCCCCTCCCCAAACGATGATGTGATGGCCCCTACATCACAGCGACGACGTATTGATCCCGATTGCCGCGTCACGGCCGGCTCAGGCGGGCCGCCCGCGTCCCGTCGATGCTGCACGTCGATGCTGATGGAGTGGTGGCCGATCCGAGATGACTCGTGGATGATTCGGTTGAACGGGCCATGACGCACGAAACGGAAGGAATACTGCCAAGTGTGGAACTGTCGAAGGAAGCGCGAGGCAGGATGTTCTAGAACGAAGAAAGCCGTATCCCGCTGCCGAAGCATCGAGGATACGGCCATCTATTCCCGAGAACGCGAAAACGCGCTCCGAAAGAAACGTACTTAGCGCACGGACTGCGTAGCAGCCGGCATATCTGCGCCGAGCTTCATCGGGGTGTGCTCGACTTCACGACGGCATGCACCCAGAGCAACCGCAACGATAGCGGCAGCAATAACGATAGCGCCCTTCATAGCCTGATCTCCTGTTGAGTTTCGACGAGCCAGAAATTAACGAGCAACGGTAGCTGCGGCCGGAACCTCCGCACCGAGCTTCATCGGCGTGTGCTCAACCTCACGACGGCAAGCGCCAAGCGCCACCGCAGCGATCACGGCTGTCACGACGAGTACACCTTTGAAACCCTGCATCGTATGCTCTCCTTAATGTTTGGCAGTCGCCATCAGTTGGGTATCGGTGTGGCGCTCGCAGATCAAGGACGGAGGCCGAACGGTGGCCCTTTTCCAACCCTATAGATGCGCTTTTGCCACGCGATAATGACCCAGCACCCAGAACCTGGCTATACGCCGCAACAAGACAACAAGGCACGGCGGGGCTGGTTGTTCCTTCCCCGGGACAGCGCCCCGGGGATGGCATTCACCTTGTATCATCGAGGTTATGATTACGTTAATGCCCGTAGCAGAACGGGGCACACCGCGCCGGCAAACAGCCCGCGCAGGTTGCAGGCATCAGCTGAGCAGGGGTGACCACGCCGGGTCCGAGGCGAACGACGGCGTGCGTACTTTCCGGGCGTTGTAGCCGGTAATGTCGACCGTGTGCAGTTGAGGCCCCCCGCGGGCGCCGCGCGATTCGGAGAAGAACATCAGCACGCGGCCGTTGGGCGCCCACGTCGGCCCTTCGTTGTGATAGCCCTCGCTCAGGACACGCTCGCCCGAGCCGTCGGGCCGCATCACACCGATCATGAAGCCACCCGCCATTTGCTTCGTGAAGGCGATCAGGTCGCCGCGCGGAGACCACACCGGGGTCGAATAGCGCCCCTCGCCACGGCTCAGCCGCCGCACGCCCGACCCGTCGTTGCCCATGATGAAGAGTTGCTGGGTGCCTTCCCGATCGCTCTCGAACACGATCTCGCGGCCATTGGGAGCATAGCAGGGCGCGGTGTCGATGATCTTCTGGTCGATTGGCGTAAGCTGGCGGGATTGCCGCGACCGCAGATCCATCTCGATGACCTGCGAGGCAGCCCCCTGGCCGAAGCTCATGAGCAGGCGCTGGCCATCCGGCGAGAATCGCGGCGCGAAAGTCATGCCGGGCAGATTGCCGACCGTCTCGCGCTGGCCGGTAGCCAGGTTCATGACGACGACCCGCGCCGTCTCGCCGACATATGTCATGAAGCAGATCTCTTGCTTCATAGGATTGAACCGCGGCGTCAGCACGATCTCGCGCCCCTGGCTCAGGGTGCGGACGTTGAAGCCGTCCTGGTCCATGATCGCGAGCCGCTTGATGCGCTTTTCCTTGGGGCCGGTCTCGTCGACGAACACGATCTGCGTGTCGAAGTAGCCCTTCTCGAGCGTAAGCTTCTCGTAAATCTGGTCGGCAGTGATGTGCGCGAGCCGCCGCCACTGCGGATTGGCGAGGCGCTTGCCGTCGATGTTGCGACTGAGGACGACGTCCCACAGGCGGTACTCTATCTGAACCCGCCCGTCCGGCCCCTGGTTGACCTGCCCGACGACCAGCGCCTCGGCGCCAGCAGCGGCCCAGTCGCGCGTCCGCGGCTGTTGGCTAGCGCCGGTGATGCGCTCAGGGAAAGCAGCAGGATTCAACAGCTTGAAAAGTCCAGAGCTTTCCAGATCGGCTGCAACCACGATCGCGACATCGCGGCCGAGTTGCGGATTGGAGGAGATGAAATCGGGAATGGCGATCGGGCGTGGCTGGATGTTAGCCTGGTCGACCGTCACCCGGGTCTGCGCCGCGGCTAGGTCGGCAAGCCCAAGCGCGCACATGCCCCCAGCAGCGGTCTGCAGAACATGACGTCGCGTCGGCCTCAATCGGTTTTCGTTCATGGCGGCTCTCGAGCAGGCAGCGCGGGAATTACGCTCTCAGTTTGTGCATCGGCACCGGGCGGCACAAGCGTATTGCCACTGCCGCGTGGCGTTGTCGACGGACCGCTGACCCGATCACACGAATTGCACGGGTTTGCGGAGAATATGGGGCACAACCGGCACGGACGAACCTACCCGGACGGCCCTGCACGTGTTACGGCGCACGTATTAGAACATCCTGGCCGGATCGAACTCGACGATCATGTGGTCCCAGCCGCCCTTGTAGAGATTCTTGGGAAGATCGTAGCCGCTGGGTTGCTGGCATTGGATCAGCGCCCGCAACGCGCTGTCGGCCATGTCGGCATGGAGCGGCCCCGACCCGCGGCTGACGACCCGCGGCTGTCCTTGGATGCGGCCGTCAGCCGAAAGCCGAACCTCCACCTCGATCCTGATCTTGTCGACGCCGTCGGCGCCGGCGCTGATGTTCCAGCAACGCGCGACCTGCCGCTTCATCATCGAGCCGAGCAGGTTCGCCTCGCTGGCAGTCAATCGCGTATCCCGTCCCTCCGGCGCACCGGCCAGCGGTCCCTTCACCTTGGAGGTCGACGCGATCTGGCTGCCTGAAGGCTGCGCCGCGCGCTTGCGCGGATCATTGTCCTTCAAGGCCTTCTGCATGAAGTCCTCGAACGACTCGTCCTTTTTCTTGGCCAGCTCCTGGCGGCGCTTGAGATCGGCGAGCCGCTTGGCCTCATCCTGCTTCTTCTTCAGTGCCTCGCGACGCTTGCGCTCGTCGTCCTGCTTTTTCTTCAATGCCTCCTGCCGCTTCTTCTCCTCGGCGGTCTTGCGCGCGGCCTCGGCCTGCGCCTGGGCTTCAGCCTCGGCCTTGAGCGCGAGCGCGGCTATCTCGTCCTTGACCGGCTCGGGCGGCTTGGGCGGCGGCGGGGGCTCTGCCGTCTTGGGCGGAGCAGGCGGCGGCGGCTCGACCTTCGCCGGCTCGGGCGGGGGCGGCGGAGGTGGTGTCGGCTCGGCCTTCACCGGCTCCGGCGGCTTGGCCTTCGGCGTCTCCTTGACGGCCTTGCTGGGGGGCGCCTCCTTGTCAGGTGCCGCCTCGAGATTCTTGGAGTTGCGATCGCCCTGGCGCAGGCGCGTCAAACCGTCCTCGGTGATGATCGCGATCTCGACCGGCTCTGGCTCAGCCGGCTTCAACGGCTTGACCTCCTGGAAGCCCATGACGGCCCAGGCGAGCAGGCCGCCATGCAGCAGCAGCGAGGATGCCAGGCTGAAACGCACCGTCGATCAGCCTCCCGGTTGGCTTTCGATGACGATCGAGACCTTCTGGAACCCCGATTCCTTGATCCGCGCCAGCACCTGCGTGACGACGCCGTGCTGCGCCAGCATGTCCCCGCGAAGGAAGATCGCCTCGTCCTTGGCGCCGCGTGCTTCGAGAATAGCCTTCAGGCGCGGCACCAGCTCCTCTACCTTCAGATCGTTCTTGTCCTCCTGCCCGATATAGATCTTGCCGTCCTTGGTGACGGAAACCACCACCGGCTCTTTCTGCTGGGCCTCGATGGTTCGCCCCTTGGCTTGCGGCAGGTCGAGCGGCACGCCGGCCGTAAGCAGCGGTGCTGCCACCATGAAGATGATGAGCAGCACGAGCATCACGTCGACGAACGGCGTCACGTTGATCTCGCTCATCGGCAGATGGCCGCGTCCGCGCCTGCGACGGCCGCCACCACCGCTCTTCAAAGAGGCACCCATATCGCTTCGCTCTCCGTCTCAGGCTATCGCCTGTTGCCCCATGGGGTGTGCCTGCGGCTGCGGCTGGCGAACATCGATCTGCCGCGACACGATGGCCGAGAACTCGTCCGCGAACGATTCGAGCCGCTGTCCGAGGCGGGCGGAATCGGCAGCGAACTTGTTGTAGAATATGACTGCCGGAATGGCCGCGAGCAGGCCCAGCGCCGTGGCGAACAGCGCTTCGGCAATGCCGGGGGCGACGACTGCGAGGCTCGTATTCTTGGAGGCGGCGATCGCCTGGAAGCTCGTCATGATGCCCCAGACCGTACCGAAAAGGCCGACGAACGGCGCAGTCGAGCCTACCGTGGCGAGGAACAGCAAACGGCGGTCGAGCCGCTCCATCTCGCGGCTGATCGTGACGTCCATCACCTTCTCGACGCGCATCTGGATGCCGCCGAGCGCCCGGATCGAGCCCTCCACCGAACGCTTCCACTCGCGCATGGCCGCCACGAACAGCGCCGCGGTGGCAATTGCGTTGCCGCGCGACAGTGTGCCGTAGAGCTCCTCGAGTGACTGGCCCGACCAGAACATCTGCTCGAAGCGGTCGGCCTCGACGCGCGCCTTACGGTAGGCGAACAGCTTTTCGATGATGATCGCCCACGACCAAACCGACGCGAGCAGCAGACCCGCCATCACGATCTGCACGACGAGGTGCGCCTGCATGAACAGCGCCAGGAATGACGTATCTCCGCCGTGTGCCATCGCGCCCTTCGATCGTGTCGGTCAGTGTTGATACTGTCGGCGCCGTGCCCAAAATCGCCAGCGCCGACGTTGCCAGCCAGGCACCCGCCGGTTCGGGGGTACTCGGCTCGAGACTTTGACAAAAGCCAGCCGATGCGCCGCGCTCCGCAATTCGAGAGTGACGCCAGCGCGTCTCACCCGAACAGTCGATCGCAGTGCAAGCCACCCCGCTCTCCCCGTGGAGCTACGAGCTTGCCTTGTGGCCGCGCAATAGGGCGAAACTACGTCGCCGGATAGCCACCGCGCCATGAGCAGGTGCCCGATTATCCACGGAATTGAGACAGCGACAGCCCCTGGACCGACGATGGCCCAAGCGCGGAATTTCCCTCATGTTCCCTCTGGAACAGCGCAGATAGGCTCGATACGGCAATTTCTGGTCCATCGACGGCGCGCGGCGAGCCGGGGCGAACCCGACACCACGGCTGCCCGAACCCAGACAAACCCGAGGAGACGACCATGTCGAAGATCACTTCCATCCTGAGCAGCATCCTGGCCGCTGCCGTCCTGGCGCTTTCGTTCACATCGCATGCCGTCGCCTCCGACATACCCCGCGCCTCGGCCCAGATGCAGATGGCCAAAGCGCAGGCTATGAAATCCAAGGCTATGAAAGCGAAGGCGATGCAGGCCAAAGCGATGCAGGCCAAAGCGATGCAGGCCCAGGCCGCCAAGATGCGGATGATGCAAGCCCGCCAGGCTCAGGCCGCCAAGGCCGCGATGGCCACCGCCATGGTCACCGCCGCGACGCTTGCCGCCACCGATGCTGGCGAGTGCAGCCCCTACCTTGCCAAGTGGATGATGACCAGGAGCGTCGTCGCCAAGATCCAGTACGAGGCGTGCATGGCCGACGACGACTGAACCTTGCCGTCGTCACACCACAGGACCGCGAGATCGCCGCGAGCAACCCGGGCCTCCACGCCCGGGTCATTTCGGCATCTGAGCCCCATCGCCGAACGCTGCTTTCAGCGCACTTGCGATCCGGAGCGGCTTCCCGGACACGGAGACCAGAACCACCATCACCTCGGCGGTGAAAAGAGCAGCGCCGTCGCGCCTGATGCGCTGGTCGAGCACGAGATGCGCCGCGCCGATCTCCTTCACCCGCGTCTCGACCTCGAGCACCTCGTCGATTCGTGCAGGCTTCAGGAACTCCAGCGCCATCCGCCGAACCACGAACGCCGCGGGCTCCCGCCCGTCACCGCCGTCGATCAGGTCGCGATGATCGTTGCCGAGGAGCCGCAGGAAATCCGAGCGCCCCCGCTCGCACCAGCGCACGTATGAGGCGTGATAGACGAGGCCGGAGAAATCCGTGTCCTCGAAATAGACGCGCACCGGCAGAACGTGGCCGCGCCGCTCCGCGACCGTCACGAGACGGCCGGCGAGATCAGGCCAGCTATGCTTGGAGGCGGCGGAGGTTTGTTCGGTTGGCATCGGCGACCTTCTATGCCGACGACGCCCCGAGATCCAGCACCACGCAACGCGGCACCTAGTGGCCCTCGTGTCGCGCCAAAATCGGAAGGCGGTTGCGGCTATGGTGCGATATTGGCGCGACGGGCAACTAAGTAAATCATGAGCTTAGTGTGGCGTCCACCGCGCCTTGATCGACACCAACCTCGCCGCACGGAACGGTCAATCAAGGCGCGACGCCACACTGGCCCGGCCTCGCCATCACGGACTGGCCTTCAGGAGGTCGCGTCGGGTAGCCAAGCGCCCAGCTCCACGATCACGATCTCCGGGGGCACGCCGAAGCGGACCGGTAACCCGCTGCAGCCGAGCCCGGAGGAAACGATCAGGTTGCGGCCGCGCTCGGCGATATGGCCATAGATGTAGCGACTGCCATGCTTGGAGGGCACGTAGACCGGCATTCCGGGCACCCTGACCTGTCCGCCATGCGTGTGGCCGCACACCGTCAGCGCGACCCGCTCCGGCATCTTTTCGAAAATGTCCGGCTCGTGCGCCATCAGCACCACGGGGGCGTCGTCGGTCACCTGCAGCAGCGTGCCCTCGATGTCGTCCACCCCGTAGTGATCGGCCCGAAAGGGCGGCGCTCCCCCCTTCCACAATCGCGGCCAGAAAGCAGCCTGGTCGCCGAGCCCCGCAAGCCAGAAAGGCCGGCCCGACTTCACGAGGCGCACCGCGTCGTTCTCGTAGACGGGAATGCCCGCTTGCTCCAGCGCGCGTCTTGCAGCCGGCGGACCATGGTGCAGGCGATGCGTCTCCAGATCGTCCCACCAGTCGTGATTGCCGAGCACGGCATGGACGCCGAGCGGCGCCCGCAAAGCCGCCAGTGCGTTGGCCCAATCGCGCTCTGGGATATACCGCGAGACCCGCAGCATCCCGCTCCCCGCGACGTAGTCCCCGAGCAGCAATACCGCATCGGGTTCGAGCCCGTTCGTGCGCTCCACGATGGCGGCGATGCGATCGACGCTCATCCACGGATCGCAGGCGTGCAGGTCGGTCAATATCGCCAGACGCAGATCGAGCCCGCTGGGCCAACCCTGAGGCGTGAGCCGGTATCTCTTGATGACGAGGGAATGCGGTTCGGCAACGGCATAGCCGCCCACGCCGAGGCTCACCCCCGTCGACCCTGCCAGGGCCTGCAGCAACTGACGCCGGGACAGCACGAGACAGGCTCCAACGCCAACTTATGGAGAAAACCGACGGAACGACCACGGAGCGATCACCGCCCGCGCCGTCTCATATCAGCAGAACGCCATCAAATTCTTAAACCTCGGCGATTTTGGAGCGTAGCCGAGCATCGCGGCCTCAAGCCGCGTCAACCCGACGCGTCATTGCGGCGGGCGAACGGAAACAGAATTTGGCCTGCCAGGCCTTCGGGCACTGGGGTTTGGGTCCCGAAAGAGGCCGGCAGGCGGTCCGACGGCATGAAGTAGGTACCAAACAGGATGTCCCATACCGGCAGGAGACCCGCGAAATTCTTGTCGCGGGCCTCGCCCTCGTCGGTGTGATGCCAACGGTGGAAGCGCGGCGAAGCGACGACGCTCCGCAATGGTCCCCAGTCCCAATCGATGTTGGCGTGAAGCAAGATGGCGAACAGCGTCAGCAGTGGCGTGATCGCCACGAGCGACAGCGGCGAGAAGCCCACCAGCAGGATCGGCACGGCTCCTGCGATGCGCATCACCGCGTCGTTGACCGGATGAAGTCTGACGGACGAGAGCCAATCGAGGTCGCGGGAGCTATGGTGGATCGCGTGAAAGCGCCACAACCGGCCACCATGGAAGGCGCGGTGCATCCAGTAGGCGAGGAAATCGCCCAGCACCAGCATTCCCACCGCCTGCGCCCAGAGCGGCAGACGCGACAACGGCCCCAGCCCGCCTGCAACAGCTCCGGATCGAGGCGTCCATAGAGGAGATAGGCCACAGGCACCACTGCAGCGATCACCGCGATGCGCGTGCAAGCTCGGGTGACGAGGGGCGTAAACGCCCAGTAGCAGATGTCGGTCAGGAAACCCCGACGCAGCAGCGGTAGTCGCTGATCGCGCCGCCGGGTCATTTCCAACAGGCTAAATATCGCCAGGAGCAGGACAAAAGCTACCAGAACACTTTGCAGCGTGGGCGACATCACGTGGCGTCCAGCAACGAGAACGGACCCGGCACTCGACGTGCCGGGCCCCTGACCTGTCGGGAAACGACCGATGGTGCGGTTTACTGCTTCGGCGCCGGAGCCGGAGCCGGAGCCGAGCCGCCGGCCTTCTCGCGCATCCCCTCGACCATCTCGCCCGCCTGCTTGCCGAGCTCGATCGCCTTCTCCTTGGCGATGTTCAGCCAATCCTTGGCCTTCTTGCCGGCCCGCTCGATCCGGCCCGGATCGGTGATGACGTAGGCCGGCGCGGCCTGCAACTGCTCCTTGGTGACATCCACCAGCAGCACGCGGCTGCCTTCGACCACCGGCCCTACCTTGAGTGCAGAGTACGGCAAGCCGACGCGCTTGGCGCCGACCCCGGCGAACCCGCCGACATTGATCACGACCGTCACGGCGCGGCCATCGGCCCCCAGAACGATGTCGTAGATCGTGCCGATGACGTCGGCCTTCGCGTTGAATACGCGCGTACCGGAAAGCCGCGCAGTAGCGAGCTCGCCCTGCACTTGGCCCTTCTGGAAGCTGACGCCGGTCTGGGCGTGGGCAAAGTAAGTGGTGCCGGCCAGGGCCAGCGAACTGGCAAGTGCGAGTACGGCAATGGAACGCTTCATGATCTGATCTCCCTCGAAGTCCCGACAGCGGCTAAGCCGTGAGGGCTGTTGTCGATACGTGCACCAGCCTTCGAGACGTCAGCGCACGACGTATGCCGGCGCTTCATAACGGGTCCGCCGTCGTTCCGACAGCAACCTGTTACAACTGGCCGCACACACGATAGGCTCTAAATGGGGATTGTGGCACTGCCGGGCCGAGCTGGTCGCGTGCAAACTGCCAATTCACCGCACACCTTGGACCTTCCCCGCCCCACACTACAGGGAACACGCCATGCCACACGCCACCATCGCGGGAGCCACGATCAACTACGAGATCCTGGAGCCGCCGCTCGGCCGTTCCAGCCCTTCCCCGACGACACTGAACCTGGCCATTTCGCCCGGCGGTCGCAACCCGATGGCCGATATGCGCCCTCTGGGGACGCTACTGGCACAGGCAGGCTGCCGCGTGCTGCTTCATGACCGGCGCAACTGCGGCGCGTCAGACGTCGGCTTCGACGCAGCCCGCTCCGAGTACGAGATGTGGGCAGATGACCTCGACGAGCTGCTCGGAGCCCTCGCCATGCGCCCCGCCATCGTCGCCGGCAGCTCCTCCGGCGCCCGCCTCGCCCTGACGCTGGCCCTGCGCCACCGGGCGAGCGTCCGCGCACTGCTGCTGATCCGCGTCACCGGTGGCCGTTTCGCCGTCGACCGGCTCGTCGAGAAATACTACGATGTTCACGCGCGCGCGGCTGCGGAAGGCGGCATGGCTGCCGTGTGCGCGACGGAGCACTTCGCCGAGGTGATCGCCAACCGGCCCGAGAACCGCGCGCTCCTGATGGCCTTGAAGCCGGCCGACTTCATCGCCTGCATGAACGCCTGGCGGAGCCATTTCCTGGCCGGCATCGATCTGCCGTTGATCGGCACGAGCGAGGCAGACCTGCGCTCGCTCCATGTACCCGTCTGCATCGTTCCCGGTAACGACCTGACCCATCCCCGCGCCCGCGGCCCCCTCGTCCAGCCGCTGATCCCGAATGCCGAGCTGCACTACGTCACCGACGTGGAGCACGACGTGGACGTCACGCCGGCCGAAGAATGTACCGTCCACTACCCCGCGATGGCCGGCATCTTCACCGACTTCCTGCGCCGCCGCCTCGACAAGCCCGCATGAGCTGCGTTCTGTCGGATCTGACACTCCAGAGCCAGCTCTGGCCGAAAACAGATCGGGCGGCAGCCAGAGCGCTTGTTGCTCCAGCTGCCGCCCTGAGTTGCCGTCGACCCCTGGGGAAGGAGGGGGGAAGGGGCCTTAGTCGGCTTCAACGCGTCGTTTGTTCTGGCGACTGTTGGTTTCGAGCGGGCTGCCGGAGGGGGGACGGCACCGGCCGTTCGATGAGAAGACAATGCACCGTTCGCGTGGGAAAGTGCAGGCAGTCCACCGGCAATCCCGGCCAACGAGCGGCATGAGGCGCGTTGCGCGGGAATCTCCCGGCAGCCATGGGATGCACTGACCGGAATTTTCCGGTAAATTGCCCAACCGAACCCGAGGGAGATTGGCTAGATGGCCGCCGCCGAGCGCAATACCGGACTTGCCCGCATCAAGACGGCGATGATCGAGAAGAAGATGACGCAGGCCGAGCTCGCCGACGCCGCCGACTGCCACGAGAAGACGATCCAGAACCTGCTTCACGGTCGCGCCGTGCGCGACCAGACGCTGTTCGACGTGTGCATGGTGCTGGGTCTCGACTTCGAGGAGATCAAGGCGGTCTGGTCGGGCCAGAGCGCAGGCCGGGATGAGCCGGGAAAACCTAGTGTAACCAAGGATATAGCTCCAGTCTATATGGGCGCATACAGCCGCGCCGCAGTCGACCACTACTTCGGCAGCTATCTGACCGTGCGGCCGTCGTTCTCCCTGCCCGACAGTCTCGTGGCCTATCGCACCGACATCACCTGGGACCCGGATTGGCCGAGCCTGTTGTTCGAGGAAGGCGAGCGCCCCGACGCCACCTATGCCCACCGCGGCAGGCTCTACATTCCCGCCTCCTCGATGTTCATCCACCTCGTCTCGCTCACCAAGGGCTCCATGCGCATGGTGATCGTCTCCCAGATCGACCGGGCCGGCGTCATGCGAGGCCTCATCACGACGTTGAACAAGCAGAAGGCCGTGCTCGTGCCGGTCAGCGCACCGATCATCTACGTCCGGCGCGAGGCCTTCACGCCCGAGGCCTTCGGCGAGATCGGGACCGGCCATCCCCACTATGGCGAATACGCCGAGCTGATCGCCGAAACCAGCGGCCAGGGCTACGCGCGCCTGGTCGGCTGAATGCGTGCAGGCCCCCTCGATCCGGCCTCGACGATGCGACGCGCATTTACGGCCTGTTAACCTTTACGGTTCCATAACGATGCCGCATGGCGATCCACCTGTCGCCATCATTGTCTGTCACAGGACAAGCCCTGAGCGTCATTTTGTGTTCTGCGTCGACGGGGGTCTCGCATCATGCTGCCATACTGGCGGCGTCCGGCCATCACTGGCCGGCGCCTCACGACATTCGTGCTCGTCTCGGCAGCGCTTGCTGCCCCTGCGGCGATCGCAGCGGAGCCGCCGACGAAGGTGGCCGCAGTTCGCGGCACCGAACGATCCGCTCAGCCCAGCCAGCCCCCCGTTCGCTTCGTGATCGGCCTTGAGCGCCAGACCGAGTTCCAGGTCTTCTCGCTCACCAACCCGAACCGCGTCATCGTCGAGTTGCCCGACGTCAAGCTGCAGCTCCCCCTCGTTGCAGGCGACCGGCCCGCGGGCCTTGTGAAGTCGTTCCGCGGCGGCCAGACCGCGCCGGGCAAGAGCCGGGTCGTGATCGACGTAGCCGCCCCCGTGATCGTCGAGCGGGCCCAGATGGAGCGCGGCACCGACGGCCGTTCGAGCCGCCTCGTCATCGACATCGCCGCGGTTGCCGGCGCCATAGCGCCGCCGCCTGCTCCATCCTCGACGCTCGCCAAATCGATGCGCGCCGGCGCCAGCGGGCTGGGTGCATCCGTTATCGCGCGGCCTGCCGTCATGCCGCCAGCCCCCACCGCCGCCAAGCGGCCCCCCGCCCGCGCCCAGAACATCTACCGCCCTCTGATCGTGCTCGATCCCGGCCACGGCGGCCACGACAGCGGCGCCCAGAAGTTCGGTACGGTCGAGAAGGATGTCGTGCTCGCGTTCGGCAAGCTTCTGCGGGACAAGCTCGTCACCTCCGGCCGCTATCGCGTGCTGATGACACGAGACAACGACAGCTTCGTCGATCTCGACGAGCGCCGCGAGTTCGCCGAGCGCCACAGGGCAGCGCTGTTCATCGCGATCCATGCCGACTACGCCCGCACCAGCGCCAACGGCGCGACCATCTACTCGTTGCGTGACAGCGTGGCCGATAGCCTGAAGCGCTCCACCCGCACCGCCGTTCGGCAGCGTGTTCTGTCCGGCAAGGAGCTGCAGCCGATCAAGTCGGAGGCACCTGGCGAGGCAAGCGCGGTGAAAGGCTTCCTGGCCGATCTCGCCCACCGCGAGGTCGATTCCAACAAGGACCGCACCAGCGTCTTCGCCCAGTCCGTGATCGAGTACATGGGCCGCTCGACAACGCTGCGCGACAACCCCGACCGCTCCGCCGCCTTCCGCGTCCTGAAAACGGCCCAGGTGCCCGCCGTACTGATCGAGCTCGCCTATGTCACCAATCAGCGCGACGCGCAGAACCTGCGCTCGGAGGAGTGGCGCCGCAAGGTCAGCCAATCGATCATGACCGCGATCGACAACTATTTCTCCGACCAGAGCACGCGCCTGCCGATGTAGCAGACGGCTCTTGCCGCGCCCTCACGTCAGGTGCTCCGACAGGAACCGAACCGTCAATCCCACGACCTCCTCGTCGATGCCGTGGCCGAGCCCCTCGCGAACGTGCCAGTCGACCGCGACGCCGGCTGCCGCCAGCGCCTCCCGCGTCAGGTGGATGGCGGCGACCGGGATCACCTCGTCGTGCGAGCCGTGGACCAGCATGACGGGCGGCCGGCACGCGATTTCTCCCGGCAGCAACCGCGCGCCTGCAATCACCCCGGAAAGCCCCACGATCGCCGCCGGCGCCACAGAGCGGCGAAGGCCGACGTGCAGGCCCATCATCGTGCCCTGGCTGAAGCCGACCAGCGCGAGGCGCTCTGCCGGCACGCCCGTGCGTTGCAGCTCCTCATCGAGAAAGTCTTCCAACGCCGGCGCGGCAGAGCGGGTGCCGGAGATGTACTCCTCCGGATCGCGCTCGGAGAGTGCGAACCACTGATAGGCCGCTGCCCCCGGATAGGGCATCGGCTCCACCGCGTGAGGCGCGACGAAGGCAGTGTCGGGCAGCCCCGCCCCCATCATGTCGGCAAGGTCGATGAGATCGTCCCCGCTCGCGCCGTAGCCATGCAGAAGCACCACGAGACTGCGCGCCTTGCTACTGCGGGCAGCCCGCCTTGGACCATCGAGCTTCATCGTCACCTCTGTCATCCTGCCCCTCATACCCTCGAGCGAAAGTTTCGACCCACTACATGGGTCTTCACTTTCGCTGCGGCGCTTGCGCCGGGCCGCAGTCGCGGCCTCGCCGAGCGGACATAGCAACACGTCACGACTTCCGCTCGGCGGTATCATTCATATCATCACGCCCGGTCCGGCCGAGCGGCGCATGTGGGGATAGTAAGCCCAAAGCAGCCGCGCTGCGACGCCGCGCCAGGGCCGCCAGCTCTCCGCCATCGCTTCGAGCTCGGCAGCTTTCGGTCTAGCGCCGAGCCTGGCCGCGTGCCCGGCCGCGACCTGCAATGCGAGATCTCCGGCTGCGAAAGCGTCGGCCCGGCCCAGACAGAACATGATGTAGATGTCCGCCGTCCACGGACCAATCCCCTTCACCGCGCACAGCGCCTCGTGCACTTGGCCGTCGGCGAGCCCCGCGAGCCCATCGACATCGAGATCATCGCGCGCGACAGCCACAGCAAGCGCGCGCAGCGTCCTGATCTTCGGCGCGGACAGCCCCGCTGCTCTCAACTCTGAGTCGCTCTCGGCAAGCAACGTTTCCGCCGTGAAGGGCGCCACGCAGGTCTGCAGCCTTCCCCATATGGCGCCAGCGCTCGCTGTCGAGAGTTGCTGTGCGACGACGATGCGCGCTAGTCCTTCGAAGCCTGTCGGACTGCGCCGCAGCGGCGGATCGCCTGCGACCTCGTGAACCCGCCGCATGATCGCGCACGCCTTGCGCAGCGCACGCACGCCCTTGGCGATATCATTCTCGCTCTCGATGAAACCCGAGGCGCCAGTCCGACGTAGCTTTGCCATCACATCCTCGTCAGCCCTCGCCAGGAGAGCTTCCGCTCACGGCCGCGCCCGACTACTATGATCGACACGCGGCCATCGTTCTTGGAGGAAAGACCATGCGACCGCCTCTTCTGCCTATGCAAGGCCTCGCCCGCTTCGCATTAGCAATAGCTTTCGCGTTGACATGCGCGTCCGCGCTCGTGGCGACCGCGGCTGATGCGGCGATCTCCTATTCCAACACAAGGTACGGGTTCTCGCTGCGGCTGCCGGGTGACCACTTCGTGGCGGGACAGGCACGCAACCCCGAGGGCGGCGGCCTCTGGCAGACCCGCGACGGACAGGTTCGCTTGCTGGCCGTTGCAACGGCCAATGCCTCCTCGGAAACCCTTACGTCATATCGCCAGTTCGTTATGGAAACGACCGACAAGAACGCGGTCTTCGACTACCTGCCCATGCGGGGCAACTGGTTCGTGCTGTCCGGCGAGATGGACGGGCGGATCTTCTACGAGCGCATCACCTTCGTCTGCGACGGCCGCTACATCTATGGCTGGCAGATGAGCTACCCCGCCTCGGAGAAACGCCGCTGGGATCCGATCGTGGAAGCCATCCATCGTAGCTATCGGGTCGGACGCGGCGAGGACGGGCGCTGTGGCCCCGGTCGCGATCCATCGTGACGCGCGCAGTCGTCGCCGGCAGGCCCGCGCTGCGCTTCGCCCCTAGCCCCAACGGCGCGCTGCATCTAGGGCATGCGCTTTCCGCGCTGATCGGCTTCGAGATGTCCCGCCGGTTGGGCGGCCGCTTCCTCGTGCGCGTCGAGGACATCGACCAGGTGCGCTGCCCCCGCCACTTGGCCGAAGCAGCACTCACCGATCTCGGCTGGCTCGGCATCGCCTGGGAGGAGCCGGTCCGCTATCAATCGGCGCATTTCGCCGACTATGCCGAGGCAATCCACCGCCTCGAGGCCATGGGCTTTCTCTACCCCTGCTTCGCCACCCGTGCCGAGATCGCAGCCGCGGCGCGAACGGCCGAGACCGACCCCGACGGCGCACCGCTCTATCCAGGCATCTGGCGCCACGCTTCGGCCCGGCGCATCGCCGCGCACAAGTCCCGCGGCGAGCCGTTCGCCCTGCGCCTGGACATGGCACGCGCCCTCGATGCCGTAAGATCGCGTTCGACCGATCCGCTGTTCTTCACGGCGCTGGACGCAGATCTCCACGCCCGATCCGTACTCGCCGACCCGGCCCGCTGGGGCGACGTGGTGCTCGTCCGCAAGGACACGCCCACCAGCTATCATCTAAGCGTCGTGGTGGACGACGCACGCCAGGGCATCACTCACGTCACCCGCGGCCTCGACCTGCTGGCCGCGACCGACTTGCATCGCCTTCTTCAAGTCTTGCTGGATCTCCCCGCGCCGCTCTACCACCACCACCGGCTGCTGACGGACGACACCGGCCGCAAGCTCGCCAAAAGTGCCGGCGACACCTCGCTCGACCGGTTGCGGGCGCAAGGCTGGAGCCCAGGGGATGTCCGTCGCCACATCGGGCTTGCCTGAACGCGGCCGATACCGGCCGTTTCTGGTGGATTCCCGGCCACAGTGGCGCGTTGCCGTAGACTGATCACAATTCACCCGTTGGACTGGTAAGGATTTAGCAACTACACTGGCCAAACCTTGCAGAGCGTTGTCCAGTCGGGAGAAAATGACTTCCAAAGGACGCCAGCCGAGTTCGAGGCACGCAAGTTCGACGCAAGAGAGACACGCTTGAAGAAGCCGGCCAAACCAAAGCCGAAGCGGCGCGCCCGTCCAGGACCGCCCAGACAAGACGGCAGACGGCCGGCGCCGGCTGCCGCCTCGTCGCTGTATGCCCTGGCCGCGCCAGCGTCTCACCAAGGCAGCAAGGCCACCTTCTCCCAAACCGCACGCCGCAATGGCATCGTCGGCGACAGTGGACGCGACGACCGGATCGCCTTCACGCTGCTGCTGATGCCGTTTCTCATCGTGGCGTTCGCTCTCGGGCTCGCCCAGACGCGCCGCGCCAACCTGCCCGCATTGCCCGAGATCACCATCCGCGCGCCAGCCCCCGTCGACCGCATCGCCATCGCTCCCCCTTTCGCGGCTCCCGTGCCGCAACCGCGCCCCGCGCCTGTCGCTCCGCCTCCGTCCGCGCCGCCGGTCGCCAAGATGGATGCGACACCTGCTCCCTTACCCGCCGCGCCGCGTCCCAACGACATCGCCATACCCGGACCAGTGCCGCGCTTCCCGCCTCCGGTGCCAGTGGTCGAGATACCAGTCGTCGTGGCGCCAGTGCCGCGTCCCAACGACATCGCCATACCCGGACCAGTGCCGCGCTTCCCGCCGCC
>CAMAYR010000074.1 GCA_945862355.1 Devosia equisanguinis
CCCCTGACCCGAGCAGCCGCGTGCCGACCATGACCGACGACATTCTGAGGCAGCTTGCCCGCACGATCTCTGCCCGCCGTGCGGAGACGGCGGAGCGGTCCTACACGCGCCAACTCCTCGATGCGGGGCCGAAACGTTGCGCCAAGAAGCTCGGCGAGGAGGCGGTGGAGACCGTGATCGCAGCGCTGGCGGAGGACGATGCCGCTCTGCGCAGCGAGGCGGCCGATCTCATCTTCCATTTGCTGGTGCTCCTCGAGGTCCGCGGCATCGCCATCGAGGACGTGCTCGAAGTGCTGGAGACGCGGATGGGCACTTCGGGGCTCGCCGAGAAGGCTGCTCGCAAGACGAGCAGCCCGTGAGCCCACGACCATGCAAGGAATTGTTCAATTGAGCGACGGCGCCTTGCAATCCTCGGAGACCGCTGCCCCCCCTCGCGCCGCGGCCGACATCGACTACTCGCCTTACCGCGTGTTCTCCCGCGATGCCTGGGCCCGGCTGCGGGAGGACACACCGATGACGCTCGTGCCGCGCGATCTCGAGCAGCTCTCTGGTCTCACCGAGGAGCTATCGATGGCAGAGGTGGAGCAGATCTACCTGCCGATGTCCCGGCTGCTCAACCTCTACGTCGCGGCTACACAGGAGCTGTATGCCGCGACCGCGCGCTTTCTCGGCCAGCGCGACACGAAGGTGCCGTTCATCATCGGCATCGCCGGCTCGGTCGCGGTCGGCAAGAGCACGACGGCACGCGTGCTCCGAGCGCTGCTCGCGCGTTGGCCGGATCATCCCCGCGTCGACCTCATCACAACCGACGGCTTTCTCTATCCCAACTCGGAGCTCGATGGCCGCGGCCTGATGCAGCGCAAGGGATTTCCCGAGAGCTTCGACACCGCCCGCCTTCTGAACTTCCTGGCGCGCGTGAAATCGGGTGAGGCGCGGGTAGACGCCCCAGTCTACTCGCATTTCCACTACGACATCCTTCCCGGTCAGGCGAGCGTGGTCGAGCGACCCGACATTCTCATCGTGGAAGGTCTCAACGTGTTGCAGTCGGCCAAGTTGCCGCGCAACGGTGACGCTATTCCGTTCGTTTCGGACTTCTTCGATTTTTCGATCTATCTCGACGCGGACACCGCCGTGCTCGAGCAATGGTACCTGAAGCGCTTCATGAAGCTGCGCTCGACGGCCTTCCGTGATCCGGCCGCATATTTCCATCGCTATGCGAGCCTCGCGCCCGATGCCGCCAACGAGCGGGCGCTGGAGATATGGCGAACGATCAACCTGAAGAACCTGGAGGAGAACATTCTCCCCACCCGTCAGCGCGCGCGCCTCATTCTGAGAAAGGGCGCCTCCCACCGCATCGAAAGCGTGGCACTGCGCAAGCTTTAGGCAAACGACAGTGCTTGCGCGGGCCCATGTGTATCCAAGTTGTTGCGCGCCGCGGCAAGCCGGCCCAGGTCCGCGCGCCCCAAACACTGCGCGGACGAATATCCGGCCGGCGCGATCTACCGCGCCCGAGCTGACAACCTCGAATGCCGCAACCTGTGTATGCTGCCCGACTTGCTTCGTTGACTTGCGCCATCGGCTTGCACCATCGGCTTGACCGGGGGCCCAGGCGTGCGCTCTTATGCTTCGTGAAACGCCATTTCGAAGTGACGCCGCCGCGCCCGCCGACTGGGCATGTGACCAAGGAGAACGAGCATGGCCATCTCGGTCGAGAAGCTGCATCCCCACATCGGTGCCGAAGTCCTGGGGGTCGACCTCACCAAGCCCATCGACACCGAATCCCAGGCTTCGATCCGCAAGGCGTTCGACGACAACATCATCATCGTCATTCGCGGCCAGGATCTCGACGAGAAGGCGCAAATCGCGATCGGAGAAATCTTCGGCAAGGTCGTCGTGCGAAAGCGGCCGGCGGTCGGCAACCTGCCCGGCGGCGACTACGACACGCCGTTCATGCTGGTCACCAACATCGTCGAGAACGGCAAGCCACTGGGCTCGTTCGGGGACGGCGAGATGTGGTTCCACCACGACACCAGCTACTATCCAGAGCCGCATCGGGCGACGCTGCTGTACGCGCAGAAGCTGACGACCTGGGGCGGCGAGACGTGCTTTGCCAACCAATATGCGGCCTACGACCGGATACCCAAAAAGCTGCGCGACCGGCTCGAGGGCCGCAAGGTGCTGCAGGTGCACGACTATAAACGGCGCGAGCGGCTGAACCTCGACGCGATCGACCTTGCCCAGGTGCGCCATCACGAGCAGCCGATCTTCATCACGCATCCGGCGACCGGGCGGAAATCCCTCTATGTGTCGCGGCTGATGACGACCAGGATCGAGGGGCTGCCGCACGATGAGAGCGAGGAGATCCTGGAGCAGTTGTTCGACATCTCGGAGGATCCAGCTATCGTCTACGAGCACAAGTGGCAGCTCGGCGATCTCGTCGTCTGGGACAACTGGTGCTCGATCCATATGCGCAAGGACTTCCCGCGCGAGGAACCGCGCCTGATGCGGCGCATTACTGTCGAAGGCCAGGCGATGGGGTTCTAAGTCCGAAGGATTCGCTGGCCCAGGAGGCGAGCGATCGTGGTCGCATTCGTCGAAACGCAGGCTCCTGGCTTCAGACCCGGAGTCTCTCATGCCGAGAGAACCCCATGCCCAAGCAGCAGATCCTCTCGCCACGTCTGCCCAAGCCGAGCGGCCATTTCAGCCATGCTACCGTGATCGAAGCGCGGGGCCGGCTGGTGTTCATCTCCGGCATGGTCTCGAAGAACGCGCAGGGTAACATCGTTGGTATCGGCGACGTCGAGGCACAGACCCGGCAGGTCTGCGAGAACCTCAAGGCCGCGATCGAGGAGGCCGGCGGCGCGCTCGACGACATCTGCCGGGTGGACGTCTATGTGCGCAACATGGAGCACTTCGACGCTATCCATAAAGTGCGCCGACAGTATTTTGCGGCGCCTGGCCCCGCTTCTACCATGGTGGAGGTCAACAAAATGACATCGCCGGAGTATCTGATCGAAATCAATGCCATTGCCGTGCTGCCCTGAAAACCCGAATGTGCGGTCGCGGTTGGCAATCGGTCAAAACCCACCTACCTTGCGGCCATGAGCAAGAAGATCAGCGTTCTCACAGGTAAATGCCCCGCGATCACGTTCGCGGTTGCAGCGGTCGTGCTATCCGCGGCGGCTTTTCCAGCGGGCCGGCTCGCTCCTGCGGCCGCGCAACAAACGCCGGGCGGCCAGCGCGACGGTTTCACGGATCAGGATTCGCGGAGGGCACCGCGCGATTTCCGGCCCACCGACCGGCCGGATCGCGCGCCTTCGACCAAGAAGGACGGCAAGTCCGCCAGCGCGGTCCCGCCGAAGCCGATCCCGCAACGCCTCAGACCGCCGGGCGGCAGCTCCGTGCCCCAGGGAGGCGCAGAAAAAGCCAAGCTACTGGACCAGCTCTACGCTCACCTCGCAACCGCCGAAAGCGAAGCGGTCGCCAATCGGATCGCGGCGGCCATCGAGCATATCTGGCAAGCCTCGGGGAGTGACACGCTCAACCTGCTGATCGAGCGGGCACGGCGGGCCGCCACCGAAAAAAAGCCGGAGATGGCGTTGAAGCTGCTCGATCGGGCAGCGCTACTGGCTCCGGATCATCCGGAGGTGTTTCATCAGCGCGCCGCGCTTCACTTCTCCCAGAACAACCTGCGGGCTTCGGTCGGAGATCTGCGTCGCGTGCTGGCGCTGGAGCCTAACCACTACAAGGCGATGGAAACGCTGGGGCAGATCTTCAAGGAGATGGGGCAGAAGAAGGCCGCCCTCGAGTTCTATCGGAAACTATACCTCGTCCATCCGAACATGTCGGGCGCGAAAACGACGCTTGAAGAGCTGGAACGAGACGTGGACGGCCAGGAATCCTGAGAATCACGACCTTTCGAAGACAGAGCCTCAAAGGGTTCGCGGCTTGGATGCCGTGCCCTGGCCGGACGTCGCGGCATCCACCACGAAGCGGATCGACCTGGCCGGCAGCTGCCCGGTCGAGATTGCCGTCACGAGCATCAGCCGCGACTGATCGGTCGCGCCGTCGCCGCCCCCATTGCCTGGTAATGGGCGGATCTCAACGACCTCGTAGGCGACGGCGCCGCCGTGGCGCTGCGCCAGCGTGATCCGGTCGCCGATAGCCATTGCCGGACTTGCCATGCCGAAAGCCGGCAGGCTGCTCAAATGCAAGTGCGACGGGTCGAACGCGGTGTCCACAGCGACCCGGTGCTGAGGCGAGTCGGCGCTGCCGAATGCATCTGCAAAACTGCGCTCGATCAAGCCATCCGGCCGGGACAGGCCAAATGCTCCGAGCGACAATGCCGCCACCGCTGCGAGACAGGCTGCCAGTGACATGCGGTAGGATGCTGACATGGATACCTCGTCTGGCTGTCCCCGAATCGACACCCTCAATATAGGGGACCTCCTCACTCTGCGGGAGCCCCCCGGCCAATCCTCAATGATTGGCGCGGCGGTAGGAAGCGTGAGCCTTGCGAACATGCCGCGCGAACCAGAGATTGAGCGAAAACAGGCTTGCGAATGCCATCGCCATGCAAAAGACAGCAAAGATGCCAGGCTGGCCGGCAGAGACGGGGGCGATTGCGGCCAGCTCGGTCATCCGGTCCATCATATCGATCTCGAACAAGTGCGCGTGAGCCGAGCTCGCCAACCAGCCTCCGCCACTCTGCGAGGCCTCCAGGAGAGACGGCAGGACGACTGCGCCGAACAGGCCGAGACCAATCAGGAAATCACCGACAGGGCGCGCCATGCGGCGAGCAAACTTGCTCCGGGTCATCTTCAGGTCCCCTCGCGTCGAGATCGAGTTGATTCGTGCCCCCCCGTCTGGTCGCCGGGCAGGGCACGCGAACTGAAAGATATTGACCTCAAGGTTTGGGCCGCCGTGGGCCACAAATGTGGCCAAGATGGACGTTTGTCGTGGCAAACCGAAAAGTTGCCCCGGGCGTGGCAATCCGACCACGCATTTGCCGTGCCCAACCGGTGCCTGCGCGCCGGGGGTAGGCCGGCATGTGCGACGGCTTGCGCGCCGGGATCGATGCCTCGATGCCGCTTCTGGCCTTGTTTCAGGCAAGCGTGATCGCTATTGCTCCCCCGCAACTGTGGGGCGCTACCGCCGTCGCGCCAGGTATCCACGACCACCTGATGGCCTCGCTCGCGAAAGGCACACGACATGGGTTTCATCGCCGACAGTCTCAATCGCATCCAGCCATCCGCCACCCTGGCGGTGACATCCAAGGCGCTCGAGTTGAAAGCCCAGGGCAAGGACGTGATATCGCTCGGCGCCGGCGAGCCCGACTTCGACACGCCCGAGCACATCAAGGAAGCCGCGATCAAGGCTCTGCGAGAGGGCAAGACCAAGTACACCCACGTCGACGGCATCCCCGAGCTGAAGGCGGCGATCATCGCCAAGATGAAGCGCGACCACGGCCTCGAGTACAAGCCGGGACAGGTCTCGGTCGGCACCGGCGGCAAGCAAGTGCTGTTCAACGCCCTGATGGCGACGATCAACCCCGGCGACGAGGTCGTGATCCCCACGCCGTGCTGGGTATCCTACATCGACATCGTGCGCCTCGGCGACGGCAAGCCGGTGTTCGCCGAATGCAGGCTCGAGGACGGCTACAAGCTGACGCCGGAGACCCTGGACCGGGCGATCACCCCGAAGACCAAGTGGCTGATCTTCAACTCGCCGTGTAACCCGACGGGTGCGGCATACACCAAGGCCGAGCTGAAGGCGCTGACCGATGTGCTGGTGCGGCACAAGCACGTCTGGCTGCTCACCGACGACATGTACGAGAAGCTGCTTTACGACGGCATGGAGTTCTTCACCCCTGCTCAAATCGAGCCGAGCCTCTACGAGCGCACGTTGACGCTCAACGGTCTTTCAAAAGCCTACTGCATGACGGGCTGGCGGCTCGGCTATGGCTGCGGACCGGAGATCCTCATCAAGGCGATGCAGAAGCTGCAGTCGCAATCGACGTCCAACCCGAACTCGATCGCGCAGTATGCCGGCGTCGCAGCGCTTAATGGCCCGCACGACTTCATCGCCGAGCACAACAAGGCATTCGTGGAACGGCGCGATCTCGTCGTGTCGATGCTGAACCAGGCGGCCGGCATCAAATGTCCGAAGCCGCAGGGCGCGTTCTATGTCTATCCGAGCTGCGCGGGCACCCTGGGCAAGACCACGCCGAAGGGCAAGCGCATCGAGACGGACGAGGATTTCGTGACCGCGCTGCTCGAGGACGAGGGCGTCGCAGTGGTCCACGGCTCGGCGTTCGCGATGGCGCCGTTCTTCCGCATCTCCTATGCGACGAGCCTCACCGAGCTCGAGGAATGCTGCAAGCGTATCCAGAGATTCTGCGGGAACCTGCGCTGAGACGAGATGGCGCTGCCGGTGTGACTGGCGGCGCCTCGCTTCGCCTTGCAATGAAGCGCGCTACGCGGCTTCGTGCGCACGTTTCGTGCGGGCTTGGATATCGCGCAGCACCGACAGCTCCTCTGCAGTCGGCGGCGGCGTCTGGCCGACGATCGCGGCATACTTCAGCGGCCACCCCGTCGCGGCCTGAAGGGCCTCGCGCGTGACGCCGGGATGGATCGTGGCAACGGTCATCTCCTTCGTCTCCGGGTCGGGCTCCATCACGCACATGTCCGTGATGAGCTTGGTCGGTCCCTTCGTCCGGGCCCCTTTGCGGATGCGGTCGTCGCCACCAGTGCCATGACCGAGCGAGGTGATGAACGGCAGTTTGTCCACAAAGGCGCGCGGGCTCTGCGCCATCGTGATGAAGACCTCGCCGACGTGGACCGCGATCTCGGGCGCGCCGCCGCCGCCGGGCAAGCGCACCTTCGGCTTGTGGTAGTCGCCGACGACCGTCGTGTTGAGATTGGCGAAGCGGTCGATCTGCGCGCCGCCGAGGAAACCGACGGTGATGCGGCCGCCCTGCAGCCAGTAGCGAAACATCTCCGGGACCGACACTGTCGTCAGGGCCGTGTCGCAAAGCTCGCCATCGCCGATCGAAAGAGGCAGCACGCTGGGCTTCGTCTCAAGGGTGCCGGATTCGTAGATCAGCGTGATGCCCGGCGCGTGCGTCATGCGGGCCAGATTGCAGGCGGCGGACGGCGCGCCGATGCCAACGAAGCAGACATCGGTCGGGCGCAGCGCGCGCGCCGCAGCGATCGTCATCATCTCCGATGGTGTGTGGTCGGATTTGGGGGTCATGCGGCGCTCCCGGCAGGTGGCAGTCGTGTTGCGAAAGATATGTCCGAGGCGGGGCCTGCGAGCAAGTGCGCCCGGCTTGCGAGGCAGTTGGAGCGTTCGTTCGATCAGGCGTCGCGGAGTGCTGGATAGAGCTGCAGCGCCGTGCGCCCCATGATCCACTCCTGGTCGTACTGAGAGAGCCCGACAAGTGCTGCCTTGGCGGCGGCGACGTGCTCCGCCATCGTGCCCGGCGAGTTGGGCCAGTTGGAGCCCCAGGCGATGCGCTTCGCGCCGAACTCGGCAACGAGCCTGCCCATCAATGCGCCCATGTCGGCACCGCTTTCGGCGACCCGTTGCACCACCACAGGCGTAAACTTCAGGTACACGTTCGGACAAGCTGCGAGACTGAAGAGCGGGGCGGCCGCTGCGAACTGCGGGCTGCCGGCGAGATCGGGGCGGCCGAAGTGGTCGAGAATGATCGGCACCTTCGGGAAGCGCCTGGCCAACGCGATAGTCGCTGGAATGCCGATCGCGGTGGTCTGCACGCAGATCGACAGGCAGCGTTCGCTCATCAGCTCCCAGACGGGATAGGAACGGGGATCGTCAAGCGTACTGGCGTCGACCTTCTTGGTGCTGCCGCCGGTGAAGATGCGCAGCCCCGTGACGCCACGGTCGATCCAGCGCTCGGCCACGGCCACGGCATCGGACGCCAGCATGTCGATGGAGCCGACGCCGGTGCAGCGGGCGGGAAAGCGCGCGACGGCATCGGCGACATAGGAGTTGTCGAAGCCGTAGCAGGTGGAAGCATGTACGATGGCAGCCTTTGCAACGCCGCCCGCGTCCATCGCCGCGATCAGCTCGTCGTCGCTCGCCGGCCGCTCCTTGGACCAGTCCGACTGGATGCCGAACAGCGGTGTGAGGGGATACCTTTTGGTATCCGTCGAAATGATGTGCGGATGGATGTCGACGATCGGCGCGGCCATCTGGTGGGCTCCTGCTGCGGAATGAGACCACGAATTGCAGGCGGGGGATGGCGCCTGTCAAGAAGGGGCGGCGCGAGGGGCCCGCATCGGCGCCCGCGCCCCGATGGAGCGGACCGCCACCAAGCGCTACGCGCCGCCGGGACTTGCGGGCTTCCAGACCAGGCGCGGCTCGCGTGCGGCTCTGGTCTCGTCCAGACGGCGGGTCGGCGCAAAGCGGGGAGCGCTGGCAAAGCGCTCCCTGTCGCCGCGGCGCGCCGCATCCGCCAGCGCGCGCATGGCAGCGACGAGCTTGTCGAGCGAGGCCTTGGATTCGGATTCGGTCGGTTCGACGAGCAGGGCGCCGTGAACGACGAGGGGGAAGTACATCGTCATCGGATGGAAGCCCTCGTCGATCATCGCCTTGCTGAAGTCGAGCGTCGTCACACCGGTGTCTTTCAGGAAGCGATCGTCGAACAGCACCTCGTGCATGCAGGGACGCGTTCCGGCAGTCGGCGCAAACGACTGCGTGAGCGCTTGCGACAGGCCTGCGCGCACGTAGTTCGCATTGAGCACTGCGTCCTCCGCCGCTTGCCGCAAGCCCGCCGCGCCGTGACTCATCATGAAAGAAAGCGCGCGCACGAACATCCCCATCTGGCCGTGGAATGCCGCAATGCGTCCCTGTGCTCGCGACGAGATAGGATCGTCGGACTGCTCGACGAGACGCAAGCCGCCGCCGTCCTTCTGGAGAAACGGCAGCGGCGCGAACGGCGCCAATGCATCGGAGAATACGACCGGGCCTGAGCCGGGCCCACCGCCGCCGTGCGGCGTCGAGAACGTCTTGTGCAGGTTGAGGTGCATCGCATCGACGCCGAGATCGCCGGGGCGGACCTTGCCCATGATGGCGTTGAGGTTGGCGCCATCACAGTAGAAATAGGCGCCGGCCTCGTGCACTGCGGCTGCTATGGCGACGATATCGCGCTCGAACAAGCCGCAAGTGTTCGGATTGGTGAGCATGATGCCGGCGACGTCCGGTGCCAGCGCTGCGCGCACGGCGCCAACCGAAACCGTTCCGTCTTCATTCGCAGCAACCGGCTTCACCTGGAGGCCCGCGAGCGTGGCGCTGGCCGGATTGGTGCCGTGAGCGCTGTCGGGCACGAGCACGACGCTACGCGCCTCGCCACGCGCCTCGTGAGCTGCGCGAATGGCGAGGAGGCCAGCTAGCTCGCCGTGCGCACCGGCTTTCGGGCTCAATGCTATCGCCGACATGCCAGTCAGCTCGAGCAGCCAGTGCGACAGCTCGTGCATCACCTCGAGTGCGCCTTGCACCGTGCGCTGCGGCTGCAGTGGGTGGATATCCGCCATGCCTGGAATGCGCGCGACCGCCTCGCCTAGACGCGGATTGTGCTTCATCGTGCACGAACCGAGCGGATAAATGCCGGTGTCGATCGCGTAGTTGTTGCGTGACATGCGAACGTAGTGACGGATCGTCTCCGGCTCCGAAAGCCCAGGCAGGCCTATTTCGTCGCGACGCTCCAAGCCCGCCAGTCGCGCACTGTGCGGCGCGGCATCCGGTAGATCGACGCCGGACTTGGCGATGTCGCCGATCTCGAAGATCAGCGGCTCCTCATGCTCGAGACCGTGGTCGCCGGAAAACGTGCCACTGCCTGGAGTTTCTGCGATCGTCTTCGGCGATGTGGGTCGGCCCTGGCGGTTCATGCTCACGACAGCGCCTCCTCTAGAGCCGCGGCGAACGCGGTGCGATCCGCATCCGTATTCGTCTCAGTGCTGGCAACAATCAGAAGATTTCGGAGCTCGTCGCGGCTCGGCTCCAGCCGCGAGGCTGGAACACCCGCGAGAATGCCCTTGTCGACCAGCCTGTCGACGATTGCGGCAGCGTCGGTCGGCAAGCGTATCGTGAACTCGTTGAAGTACGCCTCCGTCACGACCTCGACGCCACGGATTGCTGCCAGCCGATCCGCAAGATCGCACGCGGCGGCATGGTTGAGGCCGGCAAGGCGGCGCAATCCGCTCTCGCCGAGCAGTGTCAGATGAATGGAGAACGCGAGCGCGCACAGGCCGGAGTTGGTGCATATGTTGCTCGTCGCCTTCTCGCGGCGGATGTGCTGCTCGCGGGTGGACAGCGTCAACACGAAGCCGCGGCGTCCTGCGGCGTCGACCGTCTCCCCGACCAGGCGGCCCGGCATCTGGCGCACATGCCTGTCGCGCGCAGCGAAGATCCCGAGGGAAGGACCACCGAAGTTCAGAGCGTTGCCGAGCGACTGGCCTTCGCCGGCGACGATATCGGCGCCCATATCGCCCGGCGACTTGACCAGCCCCAGCGCCACGACCTCGGCTATCGCGACGACGAGCAATGCGCCCTTGGCATGCGCCGCCGCAGCGAGCGGCGTCAGATCGCGAATGCCACCGTAGAAAGAGGGATATTGCACGACGACGCAGCTGGTCTCGTCGTCGATCAAATCCGCGATGTCCTCGACCCCGACGGGGTCCGGCGGCAGCGCGATCACTTCCTTGCCGCCATAGTGCGACAGCGTCTCTATCACCGCCCGGTATTGGGGATGAAGCCCGCCCGAAACGATCGCCTTTCTCCGACGCGTCACACGGTGGGCCATCGACACGGCCTCCGCAGTGGCGGTCGAGCCGTCGTACATGGAGGCGTTCGCGACATCCAGGCCCGTGAGCCGGGCGAGCTGCGTCTGATACTCGAACAGTGCCTGCAACGTGCCCTGCGAGATCTCAGGCTGATAGGGGGTATAGGAGGTCAAGAACTCCGAGCGTTGGATCAGATGATCGACCGTCGCCGGCACGTGATGCCTGTAGGCGCCGCAACCGACGAAGAACGGCACGCTGCCAGCCGACATGTTCCGTCGCGCCATGCGCTCGAACGCCCGCTGAACCTCGAGCTCGCCGGCCGGCGCGGGAAGGCGCGGCAACTCGTGCAACAGCTTGCTCTGTGGAACATCCGCGAAGAGATCGTCGATCGCGCCGACGCCGATTGCCGACAGCATCTGCCGGCGATCGGAGGGCGTGTGGGGCAGGTAGCGCATGGATGTACTCCGTCCAACGGGCAGATCTGCAGCTTCGACGCTCGACAAACTCATCCGGGTGGCTTGCCCATCAATCTCCTGTCAGCTTGCGATATGCTCCAGCATCCATCAGCGCATCGAGGTCGGCGGTGCTCGCCATGCGGACCTTGAAAAACCAAGCCTTGCCCTCCGGCTCCTCGTTGACCCAAGGCGTGTTGCCAGGCAGGTCGGCATTGACCTCGATAACCTCGCCGGAGATCGGCGCGTAAACATCGCTCGCAGCCTTGACGCTCTCGACGACCGCGACAGCCTCGCCAACCCTGACGGTGCGGCCCA
Source organism: Devosia equisanguinis (assembly GCA_945862355.1). GTDB lineage: Bacteria > Pseudomonadota > Alphaproteobacteria > Rhizobiales > Hyphomicrobiaceae > CAMDPA01. Next base: position 11,576 of record CAMAYR010000074.1, read on the forward strand.
CCTCGGGCAACTCGACGAACACGACGTCGCCGAGTTGCTGGGCGGCATGCGACGTGATGCCGATGATTGCGATGTCGCCCTCGGCGCGCACCCACTCGTGGTCCTTGCTGAAGCGCTCGACGGGCATTGGCATTCTCCTAGAGTTCCGGTCTCATGCGCCGCGCCTGACGTAGCGGTGCGGCACAAACGGCAGGTCGACGACGTGCGCGGGCAGCGGCTTGCCGCGCACCATCAGCTGCAATGCTGTTCCAGACGCGGCGTGATCCGCATCGACGTATGCCATGGCGATGGGCGCATCGATGGTCGGGGAAAAGCCACCCGATGTGACGCGCCCCACGGGCTCGCCGGTAACGGCTAGAACCTGGGTGTCCTCGCGTGCGGGGGCGCGGCCATCGGGTCGTATTCCAACGCGCCGACGGGCTGGTCCATCGCGCAACTCGCGCAGGATTCGGCTCGCACCGGGGAAGCCGCCTGTCTCGCGCCGGCGGCGCGCTATCGACCAGGCAAGCCCCGCCTCGATCGGCGATGTAGTCTCGTCGATGTCGTGACCATAGAGGCAGAGGCCGGCTTCGAGACGGAGCGAGTCGCGTACGCCCAGGCCGATCGGCGTGACGCGGTCATCTGCCGCCAACCGGTCCCAAATCTCCCCCACGCGATCACAGGCAATCGAAATCTCGAAGCCGTCCTCGCCGGTGTAGCCAGAGCGCCAGACCTGGCATTCGGTGTCGCCCACCTTCATGACGCGGCTGGTCATGAACCCGAGCAGCGGGGCCTCGGGCAAAAGGCGCGCCACGACATCGGCGGCAAGCGGGCCTTGCAGTGCGATGAGCGCGCTCTCGGGCAGGGGCATGAGCCGCCCGTTCGATGGAAGCCGCGCCACCAAGTGCTGCTGATCGGCCTCCTTCCGCGAGGCATTGAGCACCAGCATCAAGCCGCCGGCGTGAATGCCCGAAGCGAGACGCGTCACCAAGAGATCGTCGAGGATACCGCCGTCGTCGCCCAGCAACTGGGTGTAGCGCTGCTGGCCGGGCACCAAGCCGAGAATGTCGGCTGGGACGAATGCCTCGAGCGCGGCGGCAGCGCTCCCATGGCTTTCATCGTCGGTGACCAGAATCGCCTGGCCCATGTGTGAAATGTCGAACAGCCCGGCCTTCTCGCGTGTCCAAATATGCTCGCGCAGAACTCCGAGACGATAATGTGCCGGCATCTCATAGCCGGCGAACGGCACCATTCTCGCACCCAAGGCGACGTGCCGCTCATGAAGGGGCGTGCGCCTCAGCTCAGCGGCCCGGAACTCCGACGGCATGGCGGGGCTTGCCTCCTCCGTTGTGGATGGCGCGACACGGCCTCCACCATCGAGAGCCCCGGATTAAGGTGCAATGATGTCGCGCAATGACAACTTCCAGGGCCATGGGTCAGCCGAAGACCGGCGTGTGGCACCCGTCGAGCACGATCACGAAATTTTGCATCGCCCGACGGCTACCTATCAGGCTTTTCGTCTCGCATGAGAACTCCCACGTGAACTCCGACCCTCTTCGGGAGCGCCTTATGCCCCATGCTCGACTCTGGATCACCGCCGCCATCGCCTTCTGCGCGTCATCCGCCAGTGCCCAGATCACCAGGGCACCGGCGCCGGAACAACCATCGGGTATCGTCGTCGAGACGGCGGTGGCCGGCTTGTCCAGCCCCTGGGCGTTCCAGTTCCTTCCCGACGGGCGGATGCTCGTGACCGAGGTGGGCGGGACGCTGCGTGTCGTCGACAACGCGGGTAAGCTGTCGGCTCCAATTGCCCGGGTGCCTGCGGTGGTGACGGCGGGCCAAGGCGGGCTGCTCGACGTGGCGATTTCGCCCGACTATCGGCAGACCGGCTTGATCTATCTGACCTATTCGGAGCCACGCGGCGGTGGCCGCAGTGGCACGGCGCTGGCGCGGGCGAGGCTGGTGCTCGAGGGGAACAGCGGGAGGCTCGATGGGCTGTCGGTGATCTTCAGGCAGAAGCCCGACCACGCGTCACCGATGCACTATGGGTCACGCATCACCTTCGCGCGAGACGGCAGTCTGTTCGTGACGCTGGGCGAGCGGTCGAGCGCGCGGAACGAAGCACAGAACCCAGCGAACACTTTCGGCAAGGTCGTGCGGCTCGATCCTGACGGCAGCGCGCACGCGTCGACCCCGCGACTACCCGGCTGGGCGCGGGAGATCTGGTCGATCGGCCATCGCAATCCGCAATCGGCGGCGATCCATCCGGCCACGGGCGCGCTATGGATAGTCGAGCACGGCCCACGTGGCGGCGACGAGATCAACATACCCGAGGCGGGCAAGAACTACGGCTGGCCGATCATCACCTACGGACGTGAATACTCGGGCGGCAAAATCGGCGCTGGCAGCCAGAAGGCAGGCCTCGAGCAACCCGTCTACTACTGGGCGCCGTCCATCGCGCCGTCCGGCATGGCGTTCTATAAGGGCGACCTTTTCCCCCATTGGAAGGGCAACCTTCTCGTCGGTGCGCTCGCAGGCGCGCATCTGTCGAGGCTGGTCCTGTCGGGGACCAATGTCGTCGCAGAGGAGCGCCTGCTGGCGGACGTGGGCGAGCGGATCAGAGACGTGCGACAAGGGCCCGACGGCGCGATATACGTTGCAACGGATTCCTCGCGCGGACGCATCCTGAGGATCAAGCCACGCCGATAGTCAGAGCGACTGAGCCCAGCGCTAGAGTCATTCGGCCGCCTTCTTCTTCCTCGATCTCCAGGCTTTCTCGCGCTTTACGAGTTCGCGGCGCATTCTGGAGCGCCAGCTCTTCAGCTCGCGCCGCTTGACCGGGTCCTTCTCCGCCTTGAGCCAACGCGAGATCACAGCCTGGGCGTTGCCGAGGTGCGGGCGATACATCTCCTTAATGGAAAGCTCGCGACCGTCCCGCGTCACCCAGACGTCCCTTGTGGCAGGACGGGCAGCCTCATCGCCCGCCGCTGCATCATCATCGGCGACTGGGTCGTCCGGTCTGCGCCGCGCATCCCTCATGCCCCGCCGCTCCACCACGGCAACCGATCAACCAGTGCCGATCCAGGCTCGATCACAGCCGGTCCATTCGGCCCTCAACGCTTGCCACCCCTGGCCTTCGGCACCACGACACCATCGTTGTCCACATCGTCGGGATCGGCTTCGGCGTCGAGTGCTTCGGTGCCCTCGGGCTGGGCCAGCATCTTGTCGACGATGAGACCAGCGTTCTGGCGGATCGCAGTCTCTATTTTCGCTGATATGTCCGGGTGTCCCTTCAGGAAGGCCTTCACGTTCTCGCGCCCCTGGCCTATTCGCTCACCTCCGAACGAGAACCATGCGCCCGACTTCTCGACGACACCGCACTTGGCGCCGAGATCGACAAGCTCACCAAACTTCGACACACCCTCACCGTACATGATGTCGAACTCGACCTGCTTGAATGGCGGGGCGACCTTGTTCTTGACCACCTTGACGCGCGTCTGGTTGCCGACCACATCTTCCTGCTGCTTGATCTGGCCGATACGCCGGATGTCGAGGCGCACGGAAGCATAGAACTTCAACGCGTTGCCGCCCGTCGTCGTCTCGGGGTTGCCGAACATCACTCCGATCTTCATGCGGATCTGGTTGATGAAAATCACCATCGTCTTCGACTTGGAGATCGAGCCAGTGAGCTTGCGCAGCGCCTGGCTCATCAGGCGTGCCTGCAGGCCGGGCAAACTGTCGCCCATTTCGCCCTCCAGCTCGGCCTTGGGCGTCAAAGCGGCAACCGAATCGACCACCAGCACATCGATAGCGCCGGAGCGCACCAGCGTATCGGTGATCTCGAGTGCCTGCTCGCCGGTATCGGGCTGCGAGATCAACAAGTCCTCGACTTTGACGCCCAGCTTGCGTGCGTAGACCGGATCGAGCGCATGCTCGGCATCGACGAACGCGCATATGCCACCGCGCTTCTGCGCCTCTGCGATGCTGTGCAGCGCCAGCGTCGTCTTGCCCGAAGACTCGGGCCCGAAGATCTCGATGATCCGGCCCTTCGGCAGGCCGCCGATGCCGAGCGCGATGTCGAGCCCGAGAGATCCGGTCGACACCGCTTCGATATCCATAGTCTGATCGAGCGCCCCGAGGCGCATGATCGAGCCTTTGCCGAAGTGCTTCTCGATGTGGGCCAGTGCGGCGTCGAGCGCCTTGTGCTTGTCCACTTGTTCACCTTCGATGACACGGAGCTCTGGACGTTGCATGTTCCACCTTATGGCAGGAGTTGAGTGGCAACCAATAGCGTGAACCAAGATTTCACGTTTTGTACCACTAGCGTTCTCATGTGTCCATAAGAATCAGAACATGCAACTCGTGCAGTCAGCCTTCGACGCTTTGACGGCGATTCGCAATAAGCACGGTGGTGCGTCCCCGGGTTTCAGAAGTCGGGCACGAGGCAAAAGTCGTGACCGGGGCGAGCAACAGCGCGGCAGACGCCGATGCTTTTGACTATTCGCCGCTGCCCTTTACCTGCCGCCTTCACCCACCACCGAGAATGGCGCCCAGAAGGCTGGGTAGGCCGCCCACGCGTCCTTACCGTCCCCCAGATAGGTAAGCATCGCGCGCTGCAACGCCTCGGCGCGGCCGATACCGGGCGTGGACTGCTGGACGGCGAACGTCGATGTGGTGAGCTTTGCTGCGGCCTCAGAGCCGACCCGCCAATGCGAGACGAGGAGTGCACGAGCGCCGGCATAGAAGAACGCGCGCGCCAGTCCAGACAGTGCCTCGGCTCCGGGCGTATCGCCCGATGCCGTGTTGCAAGCCGCAAGAACGACCCAATCGGCGTTGAGGCGCAGCTGAGCAACTTCTGTCGCGGTGAGCAGACCGTCGTCGAGCGAAGTCGCCCGGGCTGGCGGCGTCAGCGCGAGCGCGGGCTCTGCAAGCCCCTTCACCTCGCCGGCGACGAGACCGTGGGTGGCGAAATAGACGATGCGATACTGAGTCAGATCGATTTCCTTGACCTGGGACTCCGTGGCGGCGGCGCCGAGGCGCAGATCGCGATCGCTGGCCTCGAGATGACGCGCAACCGTGCGCAGCTCGCCCTCGGTCTCGGGCAGCGGCGGCAAATCACGCAGGGCAGCGGCATTTACCTCGCTGCCGCGCCAGTACGCCGTAAAGCTTCGTGTACGGGTGGAACGGGTGCCGGAAACCTGCACGGCACCGCCGCGCTTCGAACGACTTCCCCTCGAATCGGCCTGCGCCGTTCCGAAGCGTGGATTACCGAAACCGATCAGCGGCCGTTGCGGCGTCACGGGCCGCTTGGCCACGACACGAAGGCCCTCGAGGCTGCCGACGGACGGCAGCACGGAAACCGCGTGGCGTCGCACCAGCCAGTGCGCTTCAGCATACATCGGCAGGTGCTTCAGCTCCGGGTGCGCTATGACCGGACCGCCGGTGACGAGCACCTGCAGCGGCAAGCTCGAGAGCGGACCGTAGGGCACCGTCACCAGATGCTTCTTGGATTTGATGATCGCCTCGACCGGGCCGAGCAGTCGCGAATACAAATGGTGCGCGAGCGACAGATCGAACATCCGCGGCTTGGTGCGGATGCTTTGCTTAAACGTCTCGACATCGAGGCTCTCGCGCATCGCCTGGACGGCATCGGTGAGCTGATCGACCGACATATCTACGCGATGCCAAGCGGCATCCTCGCGGGTGAGCGCCCACACGAACGTCTGGTCGTAACCAGTGAACATCACCACCAGCGCTTCGTCCGGGGCGAGAAGCGCGCGGGCTTTCGTCGTGTCGATCGGCTCCGGCCGGACAAGTGTGAAGTAGTCGGGGAACTGCCGGCGAAGCTCGACGTCGATAGCCGCAACCCGGCTCGCGTTGGCCGAGACCTTCCCGCGCAATTCCTCGTCGACATTGCCGCGCTTGTCTCGCGGCAGAGCGAGGGCTGCGGAAAGCTGCTGCTCGAGCTGGGCGGTCTCGTTGTCGAGATCATCGCGCTGGCGAATCATCGCCTGAAGCTTGGGATCGCGCGCGGCGAAACGAGCGGTCATGGACTGGACGGCGAGCGCTGTATCGGTCTGGGTGGCGCGCTGCGCCATCAAGAGCGCCTCGTCGATCAGACTGCGCGAAGCCGCGCCATCCCGACCTGCCGCTGCCATCCAGGCAATCCGCACATGCTTCTGGTAGGTCAGCCGGCTGAGGTCGTCTTTGCTGCCGCGGGCGCGGCGAACCTCGCTGGCCTGGCGGATCGCGGCAAGCGCGGCAGCAGCGTTGCCGCCTCGCGAATGGACCTCGGACAGACCCATATACATGCGTGCGCGATTGGGATGCGTCGGTGGCAGCGTCGCCTTGGTGATCGCCAGCGCCTCATTGAATAGAGGCTCGGCTTCGGCCAAACGGCCCTGCTCGATCAGGTTGCTCGCATGATCGGCCAGCGTTCCGGCGAGCTCCGGGCTGTTGGCGTTCGCCGGCAAGCGCCAGATACGCAGCGCCTCACGAAACAGGGGCTCTGCCTCGGTGTAGCGGCTCTGTTTGAACATGTTCTGGGCGAGACGGTTGTAGCCGGAAGCCAGATCGGGATGCTCGGTAGAAAGCCGCTTGGCGAGAATTTCCAGCCCTCGCCGCATCAAGGGCTCGGCGTCCGCGAACTTGGTCTGCATCTCGTAAGCCGAAGCCAGGTTGCCGAGGCTCAGGGCGACCTGACGATCCTCCTTGCCGTGAATTCGCTCGCGCATCTCCAGCGCCCGGCGCAGCAGGGGAATGGATTCCGCCGGCCGCCATTGACGCTTGTAGATCTGAGCCAGATTGTTGAGGCTCTCGGCAATGTGCTCGAAGTTCGGGAACTCCGATTTCTCTCGCAACTCTAGGGCCTTCTTGTATAGGCGCTCGGCCTCCTCGTAGCGACCGGAGAGCTGATACTGGAACCCCAGATTGGAGGTGGCGGAGGCAACGTGCGGGTGTCCCGGCGGCAGGATCTTTGCGAAGACGGCCAGCGAGCGCTCCATCAGCGGCTCGGCCTCGGAAATACGCCCCTGCTTCTGGTACAGGTGGCCGACCCAGGCTATGGCGCTGGCGTAAACGACCGTCTGCTCGCCGTCGCGGCGCCGGGCGAGGTCGGCGAACTCCTGCGCGACCCCGAGGGCTTCCGCGTAGCGCGCATCGCGGGAAAGCACTGCGACGCGGACGGCGAGCTCCTCATAGGAGGGGCCCTGGGACGGGGTGCGAGCCTGGCCATGAACCTGAGATACAGCGCTCGCAAATGCCAAAACCAGCGCCAGCGTGCCACCTAGGAGACGCGTCGCGCGGGCTGCAGAAAACACTAGATCGGGTGGGTAGATACTCATGGCGGAATGCTATCCGGTCCAAACTCAAGAAACTGTACGGCAAATCCGGCATAGAAGCCAGAACGCGAGCGGAATTGGATTGAGACACACCCGGGAAGCGTCGGCTGTAACCTTGGTAACCATGTCGGGGTATGTGGAGCCTCCGAAGGTCATCGAGCCAGCGCCTCTCTGGCGTTGTATCGACAGGTGCCGTCGAGAACTCTTCGCGCATTGCGACCGAAGCGCGCCGGGGCCATTTGTCCGTCATCCGAGTGGTGCTAAGCTACCGTCATGGACACCGAACTAAAGCGCAAGCTCGCAGCAATCCTCGTCGCCGACGTGGTTGGATACAGTCGGCTGATGGCCGACGACGAGGAGGCGACGCTGCGCCGGCTCGAGGTGTTCCGCGTGATCTGGCAGGACTGCATAGGGCGCGCGGGCGGCCGCATCTTCAATACGGCAGGCGACGCGATCCTGGCCGAGTTCCAGAGCGCCGTCGAGGCGTTGCGTTGTGCGATGGAGTTCCAAGCTAAGGCCAAAGCCCACAACGAAGCGATGGTGCCGTCGCGGCAAATGCATTTCCGCGTCGGCATCACGATCGGCGACGTGGTGGAGCGGCGAGGCGATCTTCTCGGCGATGGCGTGAACATCGCGGCACGACTGCAGACGCTGGCGGGATCCGGCGGCATCTGCGTCTCGAGTTGGGTGCGCGAAGCCGTCTCAAACAAAATCGCAGTGCAATTCTCCGACCTCGGCGATCAGACCGTGAAGAATATCCCGACCCCGATAAGGGCATTTCTCGCGCGGGGAATCGGAGACGCTGGCGCGGTAACGCCCCCGACTTTGGCCAAGCCCGATCTCATGACGCGGGCGGTGTCGAGCTGGAAGGGAATGGCCGCGTTGCTCGGCGTGTCAGCGCTCGCGGTTGCTGGGGCTTTCATGCTGCTGTCCCAGATGCGGTCATCCGAGCCTGTCGCCGGCAGCGCGAAGCCGGTCGCATCGAAGGGCACGCCGGAGATCCGCAAGATTCCCATAGAAGCGCCGGCGGCAACGAAAACGCCGACCAACATTACCGGTCCGATGCCTGCAACGGCACCGAAGGCCGAGCCGGCCAAGCTCGAGACGAAAACCGCAGTGCCTGCTGCGAAGTCGCCGCCGACTTCCCCCGTCGGCGTTCCGCTGGCCGACCCGGCAGTGAGGCTCGGGGTTCTCGATGCGACGGCGGAGCGCGGATTGAAGGCTGGAGACCGCTTCAAGGAATGCGAGACCTGCCCGGAAATGGTCGTCATTCCGCGCGGCGAGTTCACGATGGGCTCCTCACCCGGCCAACCTGGACACGAGCAAGACGAGGCGCCGGCACACAAGGTGAGCATCGGGGCCAGCATCGCCGTCGGGCGTCATGCCGTGACGGTCGGTGAGTTCGCGACATTCGTGGCGGTGACCGGATACCGGCCAGGACCTGGTTGCCGCGTCTTCGAGGGTGGGCAGTGGGTGGAGCGGGCAGAGCTGTCGTTCCGCAATCCGGGCTTTGCGCAGAATGCCGACCACCCCGTGGTATGCGTCAACTGGAACGACGCCACGGCCTACACGGACTGGATCCTGAATCGGTGACTTTGCGCACCGTTCGGCTGGCTGCTTTGCAAGTGGCTGGATCGGGGTGGCCGGTGGCAGAAGGGCGAAAGCGCGCAGGCTTCGCACTTCGCGGGGGCGACACGCCCCGGCGGCTGGCACTGCGACGCTG